>CAZXCX010000071.1:0-5393 GCA_964639375.1 uncultured Candidatus Bathyarchaeia archaeon | reverse complement strand
GAAAAGGAGCAAAAATTTGACATTTCGCTGATCCGAACAATGGCGAAGATTATTGAAGTTTTACCAAACTTGGAGGTTTAGTGCTATCTCTCTAAGAGGAGCTTTGCGTTTTTCCATTGGTCTTTGGCCAGCGTGAGATTTCCATAAGGGCTTCCATGAAGCGAATAAAAAATGTAGCATAAGTAGGCGCACTGTGTGCATTTACTGTAAGTTTCACGTAGCAAGTTGAATTTTTCGCTATTCCATATTTTGGGTAAATCAAATACTGACCCTGTGAAGTTGTGACTGTGACAACCAGCGATTCTGCCCAAATGATCAATGACGAAAAAATTCTGAAGTGCACGGCAGTTCCACGTTCTCTTGCCCTCTAGGAAGAGGGTTCTAAGCGCCTCCAATAATTTGGTCGTCATAAGGATTCTCCTGTTTTGCTTTTTCATCTCGATGAGAGAATCACACAGTCTAACCATTGCCTGCTTATCCCTTATAATAAGCTCGTCATTCGCTTTGCCGATTCTAAAAAGTTGATTTTCGTCTTCAGTTTGATCAAAAGAATAAAGGCAGTACCAAACTGGGATTCCTTTTTGAGTGAAGTAGTTTGTGATGTCCACGATTTCGTAAAGGTTGAGCTGCGAGATGGTGGGTGTTACGCTTACGTTTATTCCTTCGTTGTGCAGCGTTTCCACGGCTTCCATGGCTTTTTTCCAAGCACCTGGAACAGCTTTTATGTAATCGTTTTTGGCTTCGTCTAAACTATCTATTGAAATTGCCACAAAATCCACGTTTCGCAAAGCCTCGATTTTTTTCGTGGCCATGCTACCGTTGTCATACACTGTAGTTACGAAAAGATTTGCGGCGTGCTCGATTATCTCGCGGGCATCCTCTCTTAAAAGTGGATCTCCCCCGGATAATACGATCTCTACGACGCCGAGGTCCTTGAGTATGTCTAATCCGCGTTTTATCTCTTCAGTTGACAATTCTCTCTGGTCTTGTTCTTTCCAGACGTTGCAGCCTCTGCAACGGTAATTGCATTTCCTCGTAATCATCCACTGAGCATGGTGAGGCCTATTAGGGGTAAGCGCGTTGATCGCTATTCTGGAGACTTTTCGTAATTTTATATTCAATTGCTGAGCACCGTGTATGTCGATTGCGGCTGTTTTAATAGACCTAGCCCACACGTATATAAGTCATGAGGGGAAACGTGGCGAATCTGAGTGGATAGTTAAAAACGCAGAGTTTTGCTTCCTGAAGAGTTAAACGCTAATTCGAATACCTTTTGGCGTTCCCAGCTGAGAGTCAATAACTTGCGGTTTTATATTATGGCAGGGATAAAAGATTGACTAAGAATCTTAATTAAGAGATAGTGGTTGAATAGTGAACATGGATGTAGACGTTGTCATAATTACAAAAAACAGTGAACACATGCTTAACGAATGCCTCAAATCTGTTTATAAAAACGTTCCAGTCAACCGCCTAATAGTTGTCGATGGGTATTCAACCGACAAAACATTAGAAATAGTGCGCGAATTTCAGAAGAAACATGGAAACGTTTTGGTGATACAAGACAAAGGAAATCGCGCCACGGCGAGACAGAAAGGCATAGACCAAGTGAAAACCGAGTGGTTCATGTTTGTCGATAGTGACGCGGTTCTTTGTGAGGACTGGTTCAAGAAAGCTGAGAAATACGTAGGCAAGAACGTGGGCGCGATTTGGGGAATCGAAGTCTGGTCTACAATCCAAAATCCAGCGATTCTTAAAATATTCTTGTGGATAACGCGTAAGATATTTGATCTTCGGGGTGGAACTCATGACACGCTTATCCGCACAGGCTTGGTTAAAGACATAGAAATCCCGAAGGTTCTCCATGTTTTTGAGGATACTTACATTAAAGATTGGATAACCCAGAAAGGATACAAACTAATTGCATGCTACGATCCATACTGCGTTCACTATAGACCTGCAGGCGTCTGGACTATTCGGGGTAGCTTAAACATAATAGCCGATGCAATTAGGATGGGCAGACTAACTTTGCTTGTCAAATTAACATTTCCCTATGGTTTCTACACGGCATATTCAATGTACCAATTGTTCGCAAAAAAAGCAAGACACGGAGGGTTTTAGTTTTCATGCCATTATTATCGGAAAATTCAGCTTTTTTAGTTGGGAATTGGATAAATTCTTATTTTCAATTGGTTCCATACATTAACGTTTATCAAGGAAGTCTTTGACAAGACTGGTAAGGGGCATGGTAATGCAGCCAATAGACGTCGTGATACTTACAAAAAACAGTGAACACCTACTCGAGAGGTGTTTAACGTCGGTCTATGAAAACGTGCCCGTTAAGAACTTGATAGTGGTTGATGGCTTTTCAACCGACCGCACCCTGAAAATCGTGAACAAAACCAATGAAGCACACGGGAACGTTACAGTCCTGAAAGTGGACGGTTCGAGAGCCAGAGCAAGAGAGAAAGGCTTACGGCAAGTGACCACGGAATGGTTCATGTTTGTCGACAGCGATGTCATACTCAGCAGAGACTGGTTTAGAAAAGCCGAAAAAAACGTGAAAAGCGATGTTGGAGCAGTTTGGGGAGTAAATATTGACGTTATCCCTAACGTGAAAGATAAACGGATTCTGAAGTTGCAGAGTCTAATTGCAAGGCAATGCTTTGACCTTCGAGGCGGAATGCATGACACGCTTATCCGCCGCGAGGCAGTGGAGGGAATAAGAATTCCTGAACAGTTGCACGCTTACGAAGACACGTACATAATCAATTGGATAAAAGGGAAAGGATACAAAACCGTGATAGGTGACGACATTTACTGTTTACATTTTAAATCGCCTAGAAATTGGAGTTTACAGAACGGCGTTTCACAAGCTATTGTTGAATTTAGATGCGGTCTAGTTTATTCTCATATGTACGCGTATGTCTTCTATTACCCGTTTTTCATGTTTCACTGGTTTCTTCAGCTCGCCCTTCACGGCGTCAAAGGATTTTTATCGCCTCAGCGCGGTCCAAAGATGATCGGATAGTGGCCGCGGCAAAGCCTTTGTCCCGCCGTCCTTTTGCATTAGAACCCGTTGATCAGTGTTCTCCGTGAACTCGCCGATAACCGAAGCCTGAATACACTCGAGCTTCAAGTTTCTAACTGTTTCGCTTGCGCTTTTCGCTTCTGCCGAAATGAGCAATGCGCCTGAGCCGATTAACTGTAAAGGGTCAATCTGAAAGTAACTGCAGATCTGGGCTGTTTCAAGCTGGACTGGAATTGCTTCTTCAAAGACTTCGACTCCTACGTTTGAAGCGTCCGCCATTTCGTGGATTCCGCCCGCCACACCGCCTTCAGTAGGATCATGCATAGCGTGGACTCCACCTGTTTTGTAGGCGGTTAAAGCGTCTTTTACAACGCTTATCTGACTGTAAAAGTTCTTTGCGGCTTGCAACATCATGGCGCCCATGGTTTTTTTAAGTGCTTGTTCTCGGTCGGTGGCTAGGATTGCAGTGCCTTCTATTCCTGCGCTTTTAGTTAAGATGAGTTTATCTCCTGGTTTTGCTCCGCCCGCCGTGATGTAGCGTCCCTTTTCTGTTAAGCCCATGGTGCAGCCCACAACTATGGGGTTGGTCAAGCCAGGCGTTGATTCGCAGTGTCCGCCCACTATGGCTATTCCTAAGTCTTTGGCTGCCGAGTTCATTTGAACGCTTATAGTCTCAACGAGTTTTCTATCCGCGTTCTCAGGAAGCAGCATACACGAAAACAAGAAAGCGGGTTCAACGCCGAAAGTGGCTACATCATTCGCGTTCACGTTAACGGCGAGCCAGCCGATTCGCTCAACCGCCCCAGTGATAGGGTCCATGGAAACGACTAGCGACTTGTCTCCTAAGTCTAAAACTGCCCCGTCGATTCCCGCTGCGGGTCCTACAGTGACTTCTTTGCGGTCAGCGCCTAGGTTTTTGAACACAACTTCTTTTAGGATGTCTACAGGTATTTTTCCCGGCGGCAGTTTCATTTTGAACCACGGATTAAAATGTGGTAAGTCTAGCTTTTAAGTTGTGGGAAGACACGCAAAATGATGTGCATTACAGGTATCGCGACGACTAAGCCGACAAGCATCTGCACGATGTTGAACGGGACTTCCACGAGCGCTACGGCTAAAGGATAACCGAGTACTAGCTGTTCGTAGATGAAGTATCCTGCGACCATTTCCAGTCCTCCGATAATGATGGAAGCTGTAGCGCTTAGGCTGCGGCTTCGGGTTATTTTTTGGAGCTTCCTGTTTAGGAAGCCGACGATGGCTCCTTCAAAACCTTTTATTATCAACGTTCCTAGGGCGAATTGGGGGGCGACTAGAATGTCGGCTATCGCTGCGCCGCCTCCGGCAAATGCGCCAACAAGTAGTCCGAAAAGCAATGCTGCTATGTAAATCGCTGTTTCGCCTAAATTGAAGTATCCTGAGGTTGCTGGGATGCTTATGACGAGAGCTAGGGTCGCTACACACACAAGAGCAGCAAAAACTGCTGCTAACGCTAACTTAAGCGGTGTTTTGAGAATGCTTTTCTTCATATTCAAGTTGTATCACCGTGTTATAGTTGCTATATCTTGAGGGTTCCTTTTATCTCTATATTTTTCTACTTCATTTCTCTTCCTCTAAAGATGCTGCCAAAGGGGAAAATCTAAATGTGAGTGCACGGCTTGATAATAGCAAGTTGAGAGTTGACGGTTATGAGTGAAAAAGTTAGAGAAGACCCGATTAAAATGCATAAAGACGCAAACGCCCTTATGGAAGCTGGAAAATACGAGGAAGCGAGGGAGCTTTTCCTAAGAACGGCTGAGCTTTATCGAAAAGTGCAGAACTATTTTGACGCTACAACCATGCTTTACAAGGCTGGCGAATGCAGCTTCAACTTAAAAGAGTACGAAAAAGCCATTGAGCACTTCACGAAGTCCGCAGAGCTCTCGTTTGCAAAGGGATACGACAGGTTCGGCGTCAGCGCCTTGGAATACACAAGAGACTGCCAAAAAGCCTTAGGAAACACCAAGAAAGTCAAGGAGCTGGAGAAGAAAATCAAAGAAGTCAAAGCAAAACTCGAGAGCACTTTTTAGCCGTACACTTTGCAGAGCGCCGCGTTCGCATAGAACAAAACCAACCACGCATTTTTTTGTTAGCGCTTTTAGCGGTTTGCCCGTATAAGCCGCATAAGAGACGACAAGAGCCCAGAAGACGCAGACACCATAGACAAGGTTAGGGAAATCTATGAAAGGCAGTTCGCCAAAAAAGGCAAATATAAAGCCGACTAACACCAATTCTCTTGAGGCGCGAATAGAGATGGACGCGGCGGACAAAAAGGCGTTTGCTTCTGAATTCTACAATCGTCAGGTCATTTTGAAGGAGTTAGGCTGGA
>CAZXCX010000070.1:0-5500 GCA_964639375.1 uncultured Candidatus Bathyarchaeia archaeon | reverse complement strand
GATGCGCTTGGAAAGGATGCTTTCGCTGGTAAGGAGGAAATTGTGGATTCTGCGAGAATAGTTGCAAATGCGGACTTGGTTGTGAGTGCAGGTGGAACCATAGCGAGAGAGGCTGCTCTTCAAGGCGTCCCAAGCATCGTAATATCTGAGCTGGGGCGGACATACGTGAACACGTATCTTGCTCGAAAGGGTTTTCCCATTTTCATGAGCGATGCACGAAAAGTGCTGAATTTCGCTAAAAGCCATATGGGAAAGAAAGTTGATGTGGCGGCTAAGCTTGCACAGTTTGACAACCCCGTTGACATCATCGAGAAAGCTGTAATGAAGCTGCAATCGACGTCAAAAGCTTGATGGAAAAACGTTTTCAAAACGAAAAATTAAAGATTAGCAAGGCAGATTTAATGTGAAGAATGGGCCGGTCGTCTAGCTTGGTTAGGACATTGGCTTTACGAGCCAAAGGTCGCCGGTTCAAGTCCGGCCCGGCCCACCACTAAACAACTTCTCGTTTGCGCAAAAGTAAAGCACGTTTAACGCTTATGAAGTTCACTTAGCCTTTCAACCTTTGTTTCCGCCTTTAAATAAGGGAGGTATAGTCTTTTCCGAGCATAACAGAACAGCGAAAAACCATCAAGCCTTAACCAGCACATACGATTTCGCATCGTGTTGCATCATGTTAACAGTTTAGTTTAATTCTAAAGCTGTCAGTCTTAGACCTTTAGAAACTCTCTTAGCCTTTTTGGGTTGAACACGGCGAACTTGGCGTTTTTTAGGTTTCTGCCGATTTTCGGTATTAATCCTGCTGCGTCAGTTCCGAGTTTGCATGTCAACGCGTGTTCAAGCAACCCTAAAGGTTCCACGTCAATAACATCTCGGTCTAGCTTTGCATGTTCCAGTGTCATGTTTATCTGATGAAGAGACGATCCCAGAACCAATAGTCTGTCCAGCAGGGATTCTCGCCAAACCGTGTACTTTCTAATCTGCCTACTTGACAACTCAGCTTCCATGCGGCTTTCTTCCTCGTTCAGACAACTAACCTTTACGCTTACTGGTAAATCTTTGCAGAAACCGAAGAGTTCAGCTATTTTTCCCAGAGCAAATTTTCTTCCATACACAAGCTGAGCCTGCAAATGACGCAAAGGTATGGTTGCGTGGACGATTTTCGGCTCGAAAACTCCCACATCTATCGACAGTTCTTCTCCATTTTTCTCAAGGTTTGTGATGTAGCCGTTTAGCGCTGAAAGTTTTTTTACGTTCCCGAAATTGCTTGGGCAGAGTCCTATCTCCTTAATCACATAGTTTGTTGCGACCCCTTCATCTTCCCCTGCAAGGGCTATTTGAACCCATCTGTCAGCGACGGTGCCTAAAATTTTTGCTTCTACTTCCAACCCTTCAAACGCAAGCTTTAAGGCTTTGTCGATTTGTTTCAATTGACTATCATTATTAATTTTTGTCAGTAACGTCAAAGTAGTCATGGGTCTTCGCCAATAAGACTCGTTATTTCCTCGTAAAGTTTTCGAACTCTTTCAGCAGCATCAGGCTTCAGTTCTTTAGAAAGTTTCTCAATGGTTATTTCTATTGAAGCTCGCTTAGCGTTCTCAACCAGCTTGTCAGCGTATGAAACTATCTTTTCTTCAAGGGAAATTGGCACGTAAACATCTTCAGGCCACCCTAGTTTTTCCGCTTCACTGGCTGTTATCCCGCCTCCAACGTGCCTTTTAATTATCGAAATCACAGAATCAGGTAAACCCGCAGACTTTGCAATTTCAGCTCCAACAACTGCGTGGTGAACTGTATGAGTTTTTGAGCGGCCGATATCGTGAAGAAGGGCACCTACTTCCACAAGCTTAGAATCAATTTTCAAGCCTCTTTCTTTGAGGGCGTTTGCGGTCTCCAAAGCAAGCTTTGTAACAGCCTCGCAGTGGCTTATAACTTCTGTGGGGCATTGGTGTTCTCGGAGAAGTTGTAATGCTTGCTCCCTGGATGGAAGCTTTTCACTCACCCAGTTCCTTCCTCAACTGTTCAACTTTCTTCGATAATCTTAGAACAAGTTTTCCGTTTTCACAATGCGACAGAGATTTGCCGCAGGTTGGACAATGGAAGACCAATTCCACGGCTTCTTCAAACGGGATTCGTTTGCATCCTAGTGTATTACAACAATAAAAATCATGGTTCTTTTCATATTCCAGCCGGACAGTCAGTTTCTCAAGAACTCTGCGTTTTTGGCTTAGAATAAAGCCTTCAAGTTGATTTGGTTGGAGTTTCCAGTGGAATATGAACCATCCGGTTTTGGGGTCACGGGTTCTTCTTAAACTTACGAGAGAATGGTCGTAAAGTTTGTAGAGGATCCTGCGGACTATGTTTAGTCGAATGCCTGTTTTGTTAGCGATTTCATCGTCCGTTATTTCATCTACATTTTTTATATGTTCAATCAGTTTTACTGCCTCTTCCTCACCCATTGCCGTTGCAACTTTCATCAATGTTGCGTCATCAATAGTTGATAACATGCTCTGTGTTCCTTTCAACTATAATTAATGGCGGCGCTGCAATAAAACTCTTATTCAAGTTTTAGACAGAATCAACATTCAACTATTGTTTTTTTCCCTCTTTCTCGAGGCACTACCTTTATTTTCGCTTTTTTAAACTCTTTAACTAGTTCTTTTCCTTCAAAGAATCGGTCCAAGAAGATGGCTAGGGCTGCGCATTCCGAGTGCGGTTGACTTCCGATGGACACGTTGAAGTCAGACACGTCGTTTGAGAAAAAATCTTTCGGAACCTTCTGGCTTCCGACCATCACCAGAACGTCTTTCCTCAAGTTTTTAATTCTGTCAAGAACGTTGCTTGTTTGTATGTTTTCTCCGTATACTGTTAAATGGACAACGATGCCGCCCTTGGCTTTCCACTCTCTCACGGCGCTTTTCCACGGTGTTCCCCTTTTAAAAAAGAATTTGCCTCCCCAATTTCTCGCAACCTGCTCTACAGTTTTTCTGATTTTCTCATCTACGGTATCTGAAAGCAGGAACCCCGAAGCGCCTAAAGCTCGCGCGACGAGGGCAACATGGGTTGTGAGTCTTGCATCTCGTTGTGGTCTGTGCCCCCATCGCAGCACAACAATTTTCTGCACGTTCCTTTCCTCTCTATTGGACCTTGTGGATTTTTTCAAATTTTCCATTGAGTTCTTCCACTCGTTTTCTTACTTTTTCAGCGAATGAAGGCTGTGCCTCAAAAACGACTTGCACAGAGTTGCTCATGAAACTTGCCTTCTGTACATCTGCCTTTTCGTGAACCCAAGACATGAACGGCATGATTTGGGTAGTCAATGGAACAGAGAACGACGCTTGAACATAATCTTCCAGTTTTTTCAGTATTTCCTGTTTCAGCAATTCAAGGTTTGTTTGGTGCAACGCCGATATAAGAATGGGATTCTTTGTTTGCGCTTTTAGTGCTTCAAGCTTTTGTTTCGTTTCTGTCTCATGTAGCAGGTCAATTTTGTTCAGCACTGTTATAATGGGTATGCCAGACGCTCCTATGCGGTCTATTGTTTCTAAGCAGATGTTGTTTTTCTTTTCAATCGTTTCTATAGGTTCGCTTACGTCTAATACTAATATTATAAGGTCTGAGTAGATGGTTTCTTCAAGGGTTGAGTGGAAAGCTTCTATTAATGTTAAGGGCAATCGGTCTATGAAGCCAACGGTGTCTGTTAACAGGAACTTCCTTTTTGAGACTTCTACAAGCCGCGTTGTAGTCGAAAGCGTGGTGAACAGCGCCCTATCCACTCGAGCTGTTTCTTCCGTTAAGGCATTGAACAATGAGCTTTTTCCAGCGTTTGTGTACCCTGCTAAAGAAATGGTGGAAAACCCTAATTCGGCTCTTCTTTCGCGATGCAAAAGCCGTTTCTCTCGGATTTTTTTGAGTTTGTGTTGGATAGTTTGAACTTGCCTCTTTACTGCGTTATGATAAACGTCCGCTTCGTAGGCTCCAAGCCCCATGAATCCAGGCTGCTCTTTCATCTTGGCTAATCTTACCCTTTCTTTGGCGTGTGCAAGTTCATATTGCAGTGTCGCCAGCTGAATCTGCAGTTTAGCTTCCGTTGTTGTAGCTCTTTTCGTGAAAATTTCAAGTATTAGCTTGAAGCGGTCAATGGCTTCGATTCCCGTGGCTTTTGCCAAGTTGTAAGATTGAACTGACTTCAGCGAATTGTCAAAAAGTATTTTTTCGGCAGCCGTTTCCTTGACAAGCGCGGCTAGTTCTTCCACTTTTCCAGCGCCTATCTGATAACGAGCATCAGGTTCTCTTGTCTGCTCTAATTTTGCGACAACTGTGTATCCAGCGGTTTCTGCAAGTTTTTTGAGTTCTTCTAAACTTGATGTTTCGTGGTTTAGTCTTCGTTGCACTATGATTGCTTTCGTTCTGTTGACTCCTCCCCGCCTTTCTTGTTCAGCTGTATAAGGTCTCCTAATGTTGTTTCACGAGTCGGTAATTTAGGAATCTCTTGTGAGGTTTTTTCCTCTGATATTGGAGAGAGTAGCTTGATTTTCAAAGCATGCTCAAGCTTCGTGACGAGTATGTTGTTAGGAGTCATTTTTCCAGTCTCAAGTTTACTTAAAACTGACGCTTTTTCGTTTATTTTTTTGCCAAGTTCTTCGTGGGAAAGGCCCAGTTTTTCTCGTGCCTGTCTTATCTTGGCGTCGTAGCCTTCCACTACTTCTTGAGTAATTTCCACTTTGGCTCCCACGTTTTTCTTTCTCTGCATTTTCGCTGAAAAAGGCACAGGCGCCTTTTTTGGAACTCTTTGCCCGAGTTCTACCTCTTCTTCCCTGATTATTTTTCCATGTTTCGAACACTCAACGCATACCGTTAGCTTGGCGCCTTCGATTACAGCTCTGATTGGGCTGCCGTGAATTTTGCGTCCACAAACTTCGCATCGCAATAATTCTTCACCCAGATTTCTTTATTATGTGGTGATGTTTATAGTTGTCGAAACAAAATACAAAACAACGGTGAGCACGCGTGGAAAGCGCTCTGCGGAAGATCAGAAGCATTGCTGACTACCAATTTGGAAAAGGCGTAGGCGTTAGGCTGTTTCCTGAAAACGTTGGCATCATGTACTCCAAAACGACTGGCAGAATACGTTACGTGAGTTTAAATGGCAAAAGGCTTGCAACTCTCCGCCCCACTGATGGCTTGTTGTCCTTAAGCGTCAGCGCTGCTACGTCTATCGCTAAGAACGCGGCTTTTGCCAGATGTTTTGTTACGGTGCGAAAAGACGTTTCGGAGTTTGTTGCCGATGGAGGCGACGTGTTTGCGGCGCACGTTGTCAAGGTTGATGATGCGATTCGCGCCAAAGACGAAGTCATTGTTGTCGATGAGGATAATCGCGTTTTGGCGGTTGGACGCGCCCTGTTGTCAAGCTCGGAGATGAAGGCTTTTAAGACCGGCGTCGCCGTCAAAGTTAGGCATGGGTGCACAAAGGAAAGTTAAGTATATGAGGCTCTACTGCAGA
>CAZXCX010000069.1:0-5505 GCA_964639375.1 uncultured Candidatus Bathyarchaeia archaeon | reverse complement strand
TTATAAACTAGTTTAAATATTTCAAAAATGCCACTTATACCTAATGGTAAAAACGATGAAAGTGCTTCTCATCAATCCACCGCAGACATTTTATCCTGGCTCAGATCCGCCAGCGGGCAATCTTCCCTTAGGTCTGATGTACATAGCGGCGGTGCTCGATAAAGCAGGACATAAAGTGGAAATTTTAGACGCGTTCATGACAGGTTCTTCATTCCGGAAAATTGGAGACACAATAATCGTTGGTATGCCTTATGAAAGAATAAAAGAGGAAATCCGAAGGAGAAAACCAGACATCGTGGGCATAGCGAACCCCTTTACATGCCAAGTGGAGCATGCGATTAGAGTTGGTAACATTGTTAAAGATATAGACTCAAGCATTTTGACGGTTGTAGGCGGTCCGCATGTAACCGCAGTGCCCGTGGAATTCTTGGAAGAGGCGAAGAACATCGACATTGCGGTGATCGGTGAAGGAGAATATACGATGCTTGATATTGCCAAGTTCTTCGAGGGAACTAAAAAGATAAGCGATGTGCAAGGAATTGCCCACCGTAAGGATGATGGGGAAATAACGCAAAATTCGCCAAGACCATTAATTAAAAACTTGGATGAACTCCCTTATCCAGCTTACCATTTAGTGGACATGGAGCAATATCTTAGCCCCAAAAAGATAGAATATCGTAGCTTTCAGAATAGGGCAATGTCCATGATAACCAGTAGGGGCTGTCCTTTTAATTGCTGCTTCTGCTCGGTTCACCTGCACATGGGGAAAATGTTTAGAGCGCACTCTGTAAATTATGTTATAAATCACATAGAACATGTGGTAAACAAGTATCGAGTTAAGACCATATTCTTTGAGGATGACAATCTAACATTTGACCTAAAAAGATTCGAAGCAATCTGCGATAAAATAATTGAAAAAGCCATCAAATTCAGTTGGGAAACACCGAATGGAATAAGAGCTGACTTCTTGACTCTAAGCCTATTAAAGAAAATGAAAAAGTCAGGATGCCAAAGCGTCTTCTTCAGCATCGAATCTGGGGACCAATACGTCTTAGATAACATTATCGATAAGAGCCTAAAATTAAAGGAAGTAGTGAAAGTTGCTAAAATGTGCAAGGATATAGGACTAAAAACAGCGGCGTTTTATATTATTGGTTTTCCAGGTGAAAAGAAGGAAAACATGTTGAAGACTGTTGAGCTCGCCCTTAGGCTTAAGAGGGAATTTGACGTTGGAATGCTTCTTCATATTGCAACGCCGTCATTGGGAACCAGACTGTACAAAGAATGCAAAGAGAAGGGATATATTCAAGAGAATTTGACATCCCGAGCTTTCGCCGAGGTGAGACAAACTTGGGGGATGCCATTGATAAGAACCGAAGATTTTGCGCCGATTGAGGTAAGAGAAATAGCTTCAATGGCTGTCAAGAGATACAAGAGGCTATCCTTAATTAATTACTTTAAGAGCCCTTGGAAAACGCTGAAGACGGCGTTGAACCAACCTAAGATCGTTTTGAAATTTATCCAGAACCTGTCGTCTGCGTAGTTGATTATTGTTACTTTGGCGGGCCCGCGTAGATTCAAATCCCAATTCAAATTCCCCGTGTTGAAAATGCTGGTTTAAAACGTTGAAAGGACAAAACGGATGTTCGAATCTCCCCCGGGCTACCATTACACCGTGGACAGGGCGAGGTTTAAATTCTCGGTTTTTGGTCCAAAAATCCGCGTACATTATCTATTTCTGATCGAATATGATTTTCTTTTCGTGTTTATGGAAAATAATGAATCGTTAAAAGGCTTGGTATCACCTTTTGATACTTTGAGTGGATCGTGATCTTGTTTTGCACTTTTCACAGACGCCATATAAATCCAGACGCTGCCCTGTAACAGTGAATTTTGCAGCAGCCGCAGCCCTTCCGACTATTTCTTGCGCTGTGAGATCGTCTAGATCCCTAATGTTGCCACATCGTAGGCAGACTAGGTTTATGTGAGGTTTCATGTTGGAATCGAATCTTGCCTGACTTTCTGGCAAATCCAATTCTTGAATCAGGTCTTGTTCCCTCAGAATTCGAAGTGTTTTATAGACTGTGGCAAGACTGACTGTTGGATGAACCTTCTTGACTTCATCGTAGATTCTCTGCGCGTTCGGATGATCTCGGCTACGGAGTGCAAATCGACAGATCGCTATCCTTTGCGTAGTAGCCTTATATCCTTTTTTGCGGAGAGTTTCGATTATCGAGGCGTCTGATTTCTGAGAGCCATTCATAGTTCTTATTAGGTAACAATAACTCTTAAATAAACTTGATACATCAAATGTTTAGATGCCATGAAATGGAAAAGGAGTATATTATGAATTATGAAAGATGAAATCGTGAAAAAGAGACATTTAACCACGAATCAGGGGGTTCCGATAACTGACAATCAGAACTCGTTGACTGCCGGCGAACGTGGACCAGTGTTGTTACAAGACACCCAGCTTATTGAGAAGATGGCCCACTTTGACAGAGAGCGTATCCCCGAAAGGGTTGTCCATGCCAAGGGAGCGGGAGCACATGGCTACTTTCAGGTGTACAAGAGTATGACACCTTATACCAAGGCAAAATTTCTCCAAGATCCGAAGAAGAAGACCCCCGTATTCATAAGATTTTCTACGGTCACAGGAGGACGAGGTTCTGCTGACACCGTGAGGGATCCACGGGGTTTTGCCGTCAAATTCTACACCGAAGAAGGCAATTATGACCTAGTCGGGAACAACCTTCCAGTGTTCTTCATTCGTGACGCCATCAAGTTCCCAGACATGGTTCACGCCTTCAAAGGCGCACCAGACAACAATATACCATCAGCCTCCTCCACGCATAACCGCTTCTGGGATTTCATATCACTGACGCCGGAATCGACCCACATGATTATCTGGCTCTTCACCGACCGCGGAACGCCAAAAAGCTTCAGGATGATGGAGGGCTTCGGCGTTAACACCTATGTATGGGTGAACTCCAAGGGAAAGGCTGTTTATGTGAAATACCATTGGAAACCAAAATTGGGGGTGCAAAGCCTTGACCGCCAAGAAGCAACCCGACTTGCAGGTGTCGACCCAGATTATCTTACTAGGGACCTCTGGAATACCATTGCTAAGGGCGGAGAGGTTGAGTATGAACTTAACGTCCAGCTGATGGAAATCGCTGACGAATCAAAACAAGACTTCGATCCACTCGATCCCACAAAGACTTGGCCTGAGGACAAATTCCCCTTAATGCCAGTAGGCAAAATGGTTCTGAATCGCAACCCTAACAACTTCTTCGCTGAAGTTGAGCAGGCCGCCTTCTGTCCTGCCAGCATCGTTCCAGGCATAGAGTTCTCCGCTGACAAGTTGCTCCAAGGTAGAACATTTTCCTATGCGGACACTCAACGCCATCGGCTGGGACCGAACTACCTGCAACTTCCCATCAACCGCCCAACAGAGGCGGTCAACAACAACCAGCGCGATGGAGCCATGCAGTTGGGAAAATTCAGTGGGCCAGTCAATTATGAGCCCAGTAGCATAGCCGGTGGTTCCCCCGCGGAAGCAGCAGCGGGTAGCCCACATGTATATCAAGTTGAGGGAAAGGTGACTCGTCAGAAAATCAGAAAAACCAATGACTTCCAACAAGCTGGAGAGAAATATCGTTCGCTGAGCAAAATGGAAAAAGAGCATCTCGTGGACAACCTCATAGCAGATCTTATGCACATCGACAAACCAATCCAACAGCGAGCGATTAAAAACCTAACCAAAGCCGACCCCCACTTAGGTGAATCTGTAGCTAAAGGTCTCAAACACTAAAAGGGATGAAGATATCTCCCGCGATTCCCTCTTTTTCTCGTATGTGAGATCACATTGAAGGAAAAAATCTTTGTTCAAGAAGTGACAAATGGTTACCACTTATTTGCTTGATATAAGGAGGTGATTAGAACGACAAAGGAAGAGCTTTTTAGCATGTTGAACAAAGCTTTGGAATTGGAACATGCCGCTAGGATACAGTATTTGGCTCATGCAGAGCAGGTGGATGGACTGAACGCAGAGCCGATAATTGCAAGGTTGAAGGAGATTGCTGACGATGAGAAGAAACATGAAGAAATGTTCAGAGAAATGATTGGCAGTTACTTAGGTGGAGTGCCTTCCATGGGCATGGCAGAAACGCATCCAGCCAAAACTGTAAGCAAGATTTTAGAAGTAAACCTCAAGGACGAAAAGCATGCGGTTGACATTTACCTGGGGATTCTGAAGAAAATACAGGAAATGAAGGAAGAATTGAAGTACGAATCCTTCCAACTAGAACACAAGGTAAGGCATGTCATAATGGATGAACAAGAACACATAACAGAGTTGAAACTGCTCATTGGAACGAAAAAGTAATTGTTGATCTTTCAGAATACTGCGGTACTAACGTAAACTAGTATTTACTCGTCTGCTGTTATCCAACAGCCTTTTTCTAATACACACCGCAGAAGTAAAAAAGGAAATCGGTAAAAGTATGGCTCAAACTCATAGCGTCCAAAACTTATAAAAGAAAAGGAGAGGTGAGAAAATGACCAAAGTTGGAGAGATATATTTCTGTGAGATATGCGGCAACAAAGTTAAAGTTCTTGAGGCAGGAAAAGGAACCCTAGTCTGCTGCGGAAAACCAATGAAACTTGTAAAATCTTAAGAGCCAACTGTCGTCTACGCAACGAAAACAACGGTAAGACCTAACCGTTTCTAGATAGTAGCCACTTTAAAATCTAACTTAAAGCTCAATTTCCGCGTATTTTTCCAAAATGACAAAGAATCAATCCTTAACCCCGATGATTTAAACCGATATTTGAAACTTTTTGCTTTTTGGCGGGCCCGAGGGGATTTGAACCCCTGTTCTTCGGCTTTCTTCCGCAGAAGCGCCCGGAGGCCGACGCCTTAATCCGTACTGGGCTACGGGCCCATCCAACAGAGTAATTACACCTTAAAACTTAAGCTAAACGCTGCTATTCCTGAATTAATTCTTCGTTTATCCACCAAGCTTTTTTCTTTCCAGACTTCTCTCCCGCATAATAGTCTATTATGGCTTTGCCGAACTGCTTTTTCGAGTTTCTCTGCATCTTTCTCAACCTGTTCAGGACCAGCCACCTGTTTGTCTTCACGTACTCTGCCAGTTCCGGCGTGGTCGCGCCCTTGTAATGCAAAAGGTAATCCACTATCTTATGGTCTATTTCGTCAATGCAGAATGTGTGTGGATTAATCTTCCCATGCTGGTACGTGAGCAATTCCAAGTCTGCAAGGTACTTTCTGACTTCTCCAAATTGCTGCTCAATTTTGCCCATTCTCTCTTCTAGCTCAAGAAGCTTGTTTGCCCTAGGTGTGTTTTGAAGTTTTTCCATTATGGCCTCTCGGATAAAATTACTTCTGTCACCTTCTGGAACGCGTAAGACCATCTCTTTGTAAACTTCTTCAGGGATCTTCGCAGAAACCACTCTGACCTCACTCAGCGCCATCACACTCCT
>CAZXCX010000068.1:0-5509 GCA_964639375.1 uncultured Candidatus Bathyarchaeia archaeon | reverse complement strand
CCACCACCAAGAAACCGTCTGAAGACCTGAACCAGCGGAACTTCTCATACCACTCTTTACGCTTTACTTTGCGCTTAACAAGCTCTTCCATGACTTCCATTGGCCTAACTGTTTTTAGAGCCTCAGCCTCGTGTGTGCTTTGCTCAATCTCAGCCAGTTTTCTGCGAGACTCTTTTAAAGCCGTCAACGCGCCAGCTGATTTCTGCTTTGCCTTTTTCCCGTGCTCATAATACTTAGAAGCGTTTTCAAACAGCGTTCTACGCAAGTTTAAGCTGAACCGCAAGTTATCAATGCAAACGTTAACCGCAAGGTTTCGCGCGTCAAAAGATTCGACGAATGCTTCCGGCGTTCTGCCCGAACCTTTAGCAGCTAAGACTTCCGAAAGTAGGGTGTTCCAGTCTTTTCCTTCCCTCTTCGCTGCTGTAAACCTGTTCAGAAGACTTTGGATTTCGCTCGAATGCGCGTAAATGATGTCGCCGATGCATCTGTCGCGTTCCGCCTTAGCGTCGTCTTCACGCAAGGCTTGTTCCTGCTCAGCAAGCACTCGCTTAAGTCTCTTAGCTTCCTGTTTTAATTTGTCAACTTCGATGCTGGCAACTGCCTTTTCAGCCGCTGTGACTTTCACGTAAAACTCATCCAGAGCTTCATTAAAAGTGCTGTACGACTGAGATTTGAAGGCTTCGTAACGCTTAAGCTTGAATGGTACAACATCCAGAAAGCCGCCATCTTCCAAAACTATGCTGGGTTCGGTCTTGAAGCTTGAAACGGTTGAAAGTAAACTTTGAAGGCTGTCAAATATGGCGTCAACTTCGGAATCGGTTAAAACATTGCAGTGCTTGGTTTTTTCAACATCAGCCCTAAGCAGGATTTCTTCCGCGTAGACGCCGCCCACGCCAAGAAAACGCGCTATTGCCCTGACAACTTCAACGTCTCCAAAGTCCTTCAAAGCCTGCTCCAACTCTTCCCTTGTCACTTTGAAAGGGTTCTTACCACTTGAAGGCGGAAACTGGAAAATCTCGTTGCGGAGAATGTTGCGGTCGCGCATACGCTTGAAAATCAAAGCCTGCAAGATCTCGCCTTTTTCCCCTGTTAGGATTATGTTGCCTTCGCCGAAAAGCTCCAAAATAAGCCGCATCACAGCCGTTTTGGTCTTAAAGTAGACGGTGACTATTCTTTCAAACTCGTATTGCTCCACGTTGGTTATCCAAGCGCCGCGCAGGTGTTTTCTCAATGCCATGCAAAATGCTGGAGGGACATGGGGAGGTTCCAAGGCATAAGCGGTTAAGTGCAGCCTTCTGCCAGCCTCCATGACAAGGCGCAACGGAGGGCAGTCTGTTTTGTGCAGCTTAAAAAGTAGCGTTTTGGCGTCAAACTGGTAAATGTTGTTAACTCGCGAATTCGTTATCGCCTCTTTCAATTCGTGAACTACGAACGCAACGTCAAAGCTTGAGAATTCCTTCTTACACAAAGGACTCAGCACCATGATCTGGAATCTAATAGTGCATGAGCTATAAAATTAACCCTTTCATAGTCGAGACTAACCAATTCGAGATATGAACACGGCGCAGAGGAGTTAGAAAGAGGCTTGGAAGGTTACTTCCGTGTTGAAGATGGTCCCAAGTTTTACGTCGTACGTGTTTCCAGCTAGGAAGCTTCCTGCCAAGATCACGGCTCCGACCGCGTTTGGGGCTATTTTAACTAGGTTGACAATGGCGGTGATTAGACCGTTTACGTAGGCGCTTGTGATTTCAACGAGTGCTGAGCCAGTGTTTTGCAAGAAGGCGACTATGTGGGTGGCGTTTATTGAGAATGAGTTTAGTAGCAACGCTGCCATTTGGGTGTTGAATGTGTTTGTTGCGAAGTTGATGTTTTGCATTACGAAAGTGTAGAAGAGGATTCCTGAGACGAAGGTGATGAGTATTAGGAGCAGCACTGCGAATACGGCTGTTGATCCTCTACAGGATTTTTTCGGGTGCTGAGCCATTTTTTTCACCTGTTTATGTGTTGAACTTGGCTACAATAGGTGTGTTTTTAGACATATTGTTGCAATTATGACTTTTCCTAAGGGGAGATATAAGTATTATGTTTAAATCCGAATAGTGAGCATATTAAGGTATATGGATTATGCATGAACCAACCCTGATAGAAAACTCGCCTAACGAAAGTTTTTAACCCTGAACCTCCATAGCTACTAACAACACAACTTCTGCCAACCACCAACAACAGAAACCCGAGGCACAAAACTTAGTTCTCATCCAATTTAGGTTTGATAGGAATAATTATGGTGAAGGTTGTTCCTTTATCAATTATGCTTTCCACTGAGATTGTGCCTCCATGAGCTTCAACTACACGCTTGCAAATAGATAGACCCAAGCCCATACCCTTTGCTTTTGTCGTAAACAGTGGCCCAAAAAGTTTCTTTAGATTTTCTCCAGAAATACCCAGCCCAGTGTCTGCGAAGGCAATTTTTACTTTATCATTTGCCTTTTCGCTGGTTATTGTTAGTTTCCCGCCGTCAGGCATAGCGTCGATCGCGTTCTTAATTATGTTAATGAATACCCGTTTCATCTTGGCAACGTCAATCTTGATTGTTGGAGTGTTCTTGGTAAGGTCAATTAACTGAACATTTTTTGGAAAATCAACGTGAGACAAAGCTTCAGTCACTGCTGATCTAGGGTTCGTTTCCGCTGATTCTAGCGTAATTGCTTTCGAATATTCCAAAAGGTCGCTTATGATTTTGTTTGAGTAATCGGTGTCTTTTTTGATTACTTCAAGCATGTCTCGCCCTTTCTCATCCATCAATGAGCCGTATTTTTTCCTCAAATAGTACGTCGCGCTCAATATTCCAGTCAGCGGGTTCCGCAGGTCATGGCCAATCATTGCCGCCAATTCTCCAATGGTGTTGATGCGCTCCTCCATCATACCATCAATTGTTTCAGCCAGAAGTGACAATTCGTCCTTGCTTTTCCATGACAAGCGTTCAGAAAGATTTTTGCTTTTGCCCATCTTTTTTACGCTAATGACAAGCCGCTCTATTCGAGATAAAACGCCTCTTTCAACAATTAAAATAGCTACTAATCCAAGAAGAGCACCAGAACCTAACAAAGCCAAGATAAAAAAGGCGACGCTAATTACGCCTTGCTTGTAGATGTCTTGGTACATATCCACTCTCAACATGAAAGAGAGTTCTCCATAAACATCCTTTATCAAAGCGCATCCTGAAATGATGTCTGCATTTAATTGGCGAGTAAAAATCGGCGTATCTTCAAAAGATGGAGAAGAATATAATGATTGAAAGGCGATTCGTGCCTCTGATTCGTTGAAAGGCGTAATAACTACAGGCAGATAGATTGTTTTTTCCAAATTTTCAATCTCTTCGGAGTTGAGATAGCGTCCTATAATTAAAGCTCCTCGAATTGGCCCCTCGCTTTGACTAGTCAGTATCGGTCTTGAGGCTATCAGCAAAGGCGCTTCTTGCAGAGGAACAATCCCAGTTAGGCTACTTTCTGTATCAGCGTGATGCCAAAGAAAATCACTAGCAGAAAGCAACTGTAACAGATCTTGAGGAACGGGCGTTTCACTCATATCCTGAAGATTAAAAGCCTTTCCATAGACAACATTACCCGTAGAGTTTATGAATAACAGCATATTGAGCCTTAAATTAGCGAAAGTATCATCAACAAGGTTGGACTTCACATAGTTGTCGTTTGCGTCTTGAATGAAGGCGTAAGTGTCGTCCCATGCTGCCCAATCACTAGCGGTACTGTCTAATTCAGACAGTTCAGTTGATAACGCGCTGAGGCAACGTTTAACATTCACCTCCGCCCTCTGTTTTTCTAACGCCTCGTAATTATCCAGCAGAATAAACTGTGCACCAACATAAACGACTAAGGTCATAATGATGAGCGCGACTGCCAATATGAGAAATGTTTTCCTGCGCAAATTCATGATTTACTTCTCCATCAATCGTCTAACTGCGAGTAGAGTTTCGCTAAAGCCCGTTTCTTGGGGTGGAAGTCCTTTGAAAGTTAAATATGCTTTTTCGCAAAGCTTGTTTATGATTAGCGTTTCCAGAAAGTAGGCTCCAGGTCCAAAAGTCTTTTTGAGGGCATCATCAAAACCAGCTATATTGTTCGAAATTTCTTGTTTTTTAATGTTGAAGGTATTTTCTAAGTGAAAGAGTATGGCTTGCTTTGGCGATTCACCTAAGGAAGAAAGGCTCTCATCTATGGCTTCAACTAAGAGTTTTTCGAACCCGCCATTAGGCATACATTAACGCCTCACTTGACAAGAACAGTCAAGTATTCGAAATCGCAGGTTTCTGTTCTATTGACGAGTTTATAAATCGCTTATGAACCCTAGATCAATATTGCAACTTAGCTTAGTCCTATCCGCAAGCTGTAGACCGAACAGCAGAAATGATTTATAAATCGGCAGCTTTTTAATGTAAGTTCAAAATATAGTCTGCGAGGACTGAGATCGCATGAAACCACTGGTACTAATATACTGGACAAGACTGGCATTAGGTATCATTGCAGCCCTAATAAGCGCGTTATTAGCCACGATGCAAAGCGAACTTTCATTAAACACTTTCCTGAACGCCATAACAATAGCCTTACTAGTTTACATAATATCGTACTATGCTCTCAAAGCTAAATTTCATAATAAAGTGGAGAAACAGTCAAAAATCATGTCGATGGGCATAGGAATATACTTCATTGCATGGGCAGTTTTCTTCATACTATCCTACTCTATAATAAGAGGACCGGCTTAATCGCTCGGCAGTCTATGCTCCTTTATTTTTCCGGAAAAAATTCGCCATCGTGGCTTGGCTCTTGTCGCTCCTCAACGTTTCTATCTTTACCTTTTCAGCGTCCTTACTGTTGCTGCTCTGAGCGCTCGGAATATTTATTCGGATTAGGATGCGCATGCAATCAGCCCAAGCTGAGAAGTAGCCGCGATCAAAATCTCCGTGAAGCCCATTTCGCATGTGATCTAGAAACTCTCGCCTATAGCCGTGCAGAGTCGCTTTATCGCTTAAGTCCAGCTTCGAAAAAAGCGCATGCATATCACCGTTGTTTTTGCGCGAAAGATACATGCCGTACAAAGCTCGAAAGTAGCCTCTGTTCCACTCTGTCTTTTGCATTTTCTGCTTAAGCCGCTCCAACTCCCGCGTTGCTTCTGTGAACTGCCTGTTAACCAGAAGCTGGAAGTACCGCGTGACTAAGGCTTGAGGGATAGGCATTTTTAGCGACCACGACGCTTGCTTGCTTTCTCCTCTTCAGAGACATCTTCTATACCGTTTTCGGTTACTTTAAATATTTCTTCGCCTTCGGGCAAATATGGACTTGACACCAGCCTAGCAATGCGCACAGGACCACGCGAAGCTTTCCGAAGGTAAAGACGCGTGTGACTCGTGTGCCCGACAATGTGCCCACCGATGGGGTAAACGGAATCGCCGAAGAACACATCCGGCTTAGCCATAACTTGGTTAGTTACGACGGCCACA
>CAZXCX010000067.1:0-5513 GCA_964639375.1 uncultured Candidatus Bathyarchaeia archaeon | reverse complement strand
TGTCGGCAAGCATCTTCAAACCGATTAGGCAATAGAGGTTTTCAATGCTCATCACCGAATCCCATGCATCGTTTAGGCTAACATAGTTCGCGAAGCCGCCATAGTACTTGTCATGAATTCCAAGAACGCTCGGCTGCTGCTGCATAGTGTAGAGAAAAGTGTAGCCGGCAAGCTTCGCAGCGTCCAGATAGCCCGATGTGCCCACTAGGGCGTATGCTTTAAGCAACGCAGGAATAACACGCCCAGCATCGATAGCCCAATACTGAGTGCTTGACTCGCCACTCTTGAAGCCGCCATATGCCAACTTCAGATTATCCGTGCACTGCTGCGTCAGAAGCCAATCCGCTAACTCAACTATTTTTGAGCGAATCGCCGTTTGCTGTGATGCAAATTGAGCAGCTGAATAAGCCTCATAAAGGAATTCGATGGCGAATGCAGCTGGAAAAGCGCCCTTGCCGAAGTCTTTGTCCGCGTGATCTACGGTTCCGCCCTTAGCCACATAATACGTGTAGGCAAGATTGTTTTTCATGGTTAGAATGTTGCCGTTTACGGATTCAACCTCGTTCCATTCGCTATGTGCGGAATCCTTGATTTGGCAGGGCATGTCTGGGCTGAATTTGGAGCCGTCCGCAACGGTGACGTCTTTCTGCCCAGCGGGCGGATCAGCAGCCATAGCTGTGGGGATAACATAGAACCAAGGCGCGTAATGCATCACAAACTCGTGGTAGCTTTCAGGAACTGTTCCCAAGCGTTACGCACTCCCCACGTATGGCGCCTTTAGGTTCTCGATGATCCGCTGTGCTTCATTCATCAAAAACTGCAGATTCTCCCTGCTGAAACCGCTCTGCGAAGAAGAGCTTGATTCGTTAACCGCTAAGTCTCCTATACGAAAACTGAGGCCTGAAGCTGAGCCCCCTGTGACCTTGCAGGCGCAATAAACCGCGGCAATATTCCTTATCGCCTCAGCTTCTTCATCCGTACAGCTTAGGTAATCAACTGTCTTCTCCAGCTCCAAGCCCATGGTCACAGCGGCAGCCTTTGCAAACCTTAAAACAGTGGCCTCGGAAACGTCGCTTTCTGTAAGGTCTACTCTTTCGCGAATCTCCTGAGCCGTTACGGTAACCATGTTTAGCCGCTCCCCGTTATCACCATTGTGAAGCTGAAAGTGTCAATGCCCAAAACTGCAAAATCAACGTGCAGCTCAAACTCGACCATAACCGCTTGCCAAGCGTCAACCGTTCCGCCAGAATAATCCCACGAAACCTGAATCATCGAAGAAGCATTGGCGGGCACCCAATTCTCAGTGTCTAAGCTCAACGTTATAGGCGAGTTGCCGGAGTTCCGTATGTACGCGGTAAACGTCTTGCTCTCCCCAGGCTCAACCGACCCCCAGCTAATCTCTCTTAAGGGCACCGTCAACTCTGGGTCGACGTAAACCTCCACGCCGACAGCCTTAACCTGAGCAAAATTACTGATGCTATAGGCGCGCTGCATCACCGCAAAGGTCACGGCAGAGCCCACTAAAGCACCGATGAGGCAAGCTGTTACTAAGAGCAATACTGCTTCAAGCTTTTCCAAGCGCGAACCCCCAAGGCGTAGTTAATATTACGATATGAAAGAAGCCTTTTTAAGCAATCTCGCTGAAAAATAGCCATAAAAAGAAAGCCATTAAAAGAAAAACGTTAAAACAAAGGCTATTTACAAAAACCACTAAAAACTAAACATTAATACCACGTACATTAGAATTACGCCAACGTGTTATTGCACGTTCAAGGCGAACCGCCTCAACAACTCGTTTTTGACCATTAATCACTCGAATTGTCAAGTTCAAGCCAGTTCCAGGTTCAAATCTGCCATTACCTAACGCAATTATGGTCTTTTTCCGCTTTAGGTAATGTTGATGTTGCCACTCAACGACTTTTGCCGGATGCCTTTTCTGCCAATTCGCATTGGTCTCAAGTTTACGCTGCTTGTTACGCCTGTAACAATTCTTCTGCTGACAGCTTTCACTGCAGAGAGTTTGCCCATGGCGAGACGGCTGGAATTCATTTCCACAATAAGCACAGCGGATCGCAACGAAATTTTCATCTCTATGCTTGTAATAATGATGTTTTTGGCACTTGACAGTGCAAAACGCTTGACTCAGGCGTTTAGGCTCAAAAAAGACTTTGCAGGAAGGACAGGACAAAAGCCGATGGATAGCACGCAGCGAACCATCGTTGTTCCACTCAAACTCAAGCTTAGCCAAGGGCTTCCGTAGGCTTGTCCTCCCTGCAGGAGCAATATTGAGTTTCCAGCCTTCACAAATTGCCTCACGAAAAACCGTTTTCGAAAGAAGCTGCGACTTCAACTTTATGATCTATCCACAGTTTTAAGCGTCCCATCAGGATTCCAATCAAAAGTCAACGTAAACAGCAACTCTTCGCCATCATAGAACTTTATCGCTTTCACCGACCCATCAAGATTCCAAGAAAACTCCATCCTTGTAGTCTTCTTGCCTGGAGGCGGCGCTGCAATATCGCTTAACGCGCTATGAATAGCCTTGTAAGCCTCAGCGTACTGCCCATACGCAACCTCAGTCACGCCTCAAGCCTCCGTCTTGGGCGCCTGCCCGCCAAGCGCTTCTTTGATGCTGAAGCCGACGACGCCAGCAAGCCACGCTGTAACAGCAATCGGAACCTTGAACTCTAGCGGAACGAAATCTGGAACCGCCGCCGCAGCCGTACCAAACGCAATCAACCCAGAACTCACGCCTACAAGAACCGCCTGCGCCCTATTGCTCAACCCGTTCATCCTCATCAGTCACCTCCTTCGCGTCAGCTTCCTGCTCTGGTTCAGACAGTTCCCAACCGAACTTAACCGCGTTCTTACGGAACTCTTCTGGGCGGATAAGCCCGAGCTCCGCAGCCCGAAGCATATCCGCAACATCAAGCTTAGGAGTCTCTTGACTGCCCCAGTTAAGCCGAACCTTGGCTTTTTCAAAATCAAACCCGTTCTTCGCGATAACTGCGTCGAAAATTTCGCTTTCAACCGTACGCTTAAAATCACGCTGAAACGGACGAATTAACATTTCTTGCAGTTCCAAAGCCGCCTTCGAAGAAGCCTCAGTGAAGCCAGGCGTGCTAAACAACCTGGGCAAAGGCGTCTCAACACCCAGGTAGAATTGATTTATGATGTGGTCAATATAATACTCGAATCTTGCACGCGGATCAATGGTGACAGGGTAAACCTCTCCCTTAGCGCCTTTGCCACCGTAGAACAGCCAAGCGCCTTCTTCAGGACGATTCTTAATAGTGCGCTCAAACTTTTGAATTACCTCGTCCTTAGCGTTCTCCAATATCGCCAGCACGTCAGGACCCGCGTACTTCTCGAAAATCTTGGGCATAATCTTCTCGATTTTCGCTTTCATCCACGCGTACGCAGGACGCCTATTACCGCCAATCGTTAACGTATGGAGCAGTGTCTGCAGCAGTCCAATGCCGAATCCGAAAGGCTCGTCATCCTCAAGCTTCCAGTGAATCACCGCTTCAGGCTTAAGCGTGCCTCTGCCATACTTGGCGCGAAGCTTGTAACCGCTCACTCGAAACGGAACCTTCACGCCCTCCTGTTGAGCGAATTCTATTTCTATTTTCTCAACCGCGTCGATCGGAAGCGGAACAAGCTCCGTGGATGAAACTTTAAGCCAGAAATCGTTTCCACATGCGATAACGCGCTTAGCCATGTTATTCAGCATGCGGTCTAGCCCAGCGCCGCCAACATTCTTGTTGAATCTGTCGACAGCTTCCTTCGCCTTTTCCGCATCCGCATAATCCTCCTCAGCCGCGCAAGTAGTGTAAAACCCTATGCCAACCGCCGACGCCGCCAACAAGTTAACGCTTGAACGGCAAGTGGGATCACGCTTGTAAAGTTCCCAAACATCCTTCAACTCGATCTCCGCAGTGTCAAAAATCACCTGTGCCTGTGGAGACGCGCTTCCAAACACGGGCGCACGAGACAAAACCTCACGAAGCTTCTTAACGACCTTGCTCATTCGTGAGTCCTCCAAGCCAAAAACGCCTTACCCTTCTCTGTCATGCGGAAAGGCGCCCGGTGCTCAACACCGCATTTTTCGATGCAGCCGTCTTCAACAAGAAAACGGAAAGTAGCCTCAAAAGTGGCGGGAGAACCAGACGTTTTCTGAACAAAACGCTTCTCCAACGCCGTGCGGGACATAGAGCCACGGCTAAGCGCACACAAAACAGCCCGCATTCGCTCAATATTCTCTTTAAGCACCTTCATTTTCCAATTCAACCTCAACAGGTTTCAGGATACTAAAAAAGGGAGAATGATCCGAATGCTCAACAACGTTATTGCATACTCGTAGTATCAGCAGATCGCGTTTGCCATCCTTGCCGTATGTATTCGGCGCTAAATCAGGAATGTAAGGCGCCATCCATTCGCCGCATAAAGGGCAGTGTTCCCAGCAGTCGCAAACCACCACGTCGGGATGATCCGCGTAGTATTCGCGCTTGCACCGAGAGCATTTGCCACTATATGCAGCCAAAGAAAAGCCTCAGCCTAAGTCAACGTTTGCTTGATATTTGTCATTCTGGCAACAGCATTACTTCTCAGGACGCCTAGGCCGAAACGAGTAGTCGCACGCACACCATACTTGCCGCTCTTCACGTCTTCCCAATCCTCAGCAGTCACATCTCTACGCAACAGCATGACAGCAGCCACACGAGTATCAATCGCATAAGCGGTTCCGTTAGGCACCAAAGTGCTTGCTTGAACCTTCATACCCAACACGCTCGTAACAATGCCCTGCTCAAGATCAGTCTGCGCCGAAGGCAAATACTGCGCGTGAATAAACTTGTCATCGTTCAGCAATTGATGCAATTGCATCTCATTCAACGCTAGCACTGTAGGACGCCAATTCGCACCACGCACCGCATTATGCAAAGCAAGCAAACCAGCCCAGCTAAGCACTGCGCCGCCACCAGCAATTTCAGCGCCACCAGCCAAGTCCCCAGCCGCAATCGCAGCGTACAAAGCGATTATGTCTTCTGTTTCGTTTTGCCCTAATGCCCTACCGACTTTTTCAACCATGTTATCCATGACGTTCCACGTAGCGTCTTCAAGAAACTCACGCGTCCACTCCTCAGAAGATTCAGCGAGAACATTCGTGGAAACATCGACTGTACTGTTCTTCTTACCGCTTAACCGTGTTATAGCGACTTCAGCGTACTTATAGGCAACCGCGCTGGCATCCAGCGGAAAACGCTCCATAGCCTCAGTTGTAGGCCGCACCGTAATGATGTTCCTGCCGATCAGCTCTGGCCATGCAGCTTCCACAAGCGTATCATGCATACGCCCCAAGGCGCCAGCCATGTCACTAGTTAAGCCTTCTTTGATAGCCATTGCAACGTAACGCTTGAGAAAAGGATGCTCCATTTTCGTCGCCTTCAGTTGCTCGTAGAACTGCTTATGCTCGCTATCCTTCGCCATCAAACTCTCAAAAAGCTTCGGTTTCA
>CAZXCX010000066.1:0-5520 GCA_964639375.1 uncultured Candidatus Bathyarchaeia archaeon | reverse complement strand
TTTTCTTCCACTTTTTCTTGGTTTTTAAGCAGTGCATCCAACATTTTCTCTGGGTCCCAACAGTACGTTTCCTCGCGATTCTGAGAATCTTTGTTCCTTTTTGGATGTGGCGGATCAGGCTTTGCGTTCATTTTGTTCACTTCTTTCATAATGTAGAAAAAGTTGGATATAAGAGAAGCTCTTTAGGCTGTTATATTGTGGAACTGGGGTTTCCTGCCTGTTCCTGAAACAGTGGAGTGCTGAGGTATCGTTCTCCCGTGTCTGGAAGAACAACTACTAGGAGTTTTCCTTCGTTTTCTGGCCTTTTGGCAACTTCTAGCGCGGCGTATGCTGCTGCGCCCGCGGAGATTCCCACGAGTAAACCTTCTTTCAGGGCGAGTAGCCGCGAGGTTTGCATTGCGTCTTCATCTTTAACTTGGATGACTTCGTCCACTAGGTCCAGTTTAAGGACGTCTGGGATGAAGCCTGCGCCGATGCCTTGGATTTTGTGAGGTCTTGCTTTGCCGCCGCTTAGGACTGGCGAGTTAGCAGGTTCTACGGCTACGGCTTTGAACTGTGGCTTCAGCGGTTTGATGTACTGTGCTACGCCTGTGATGGTACCGCCTGTTCCAACGCCTGCGACGAGTATGTCAACTTCGCCTGCGGTGGCGTTCCATATTTCGGGTCCTGTGGTTTCTCTGTGGATTTTCGGGTTAGCCAAGTTCTTGAATTGTTGGGGCACGAAGGAGTTTGGCGTGTTGGCGGCGAGTTCTTCGGCTTTTTTGATGGCGCCTTTCATGCCTTCTGCACCTGGGGTGAGGACGAGTTCGGCGCCGTAGGCTTTTAGTAGGTTGCGGCGTTCGATGCTCATGGTTTCTGGCATTGTGAGGATGAGGCGGTAGCCTTTTACTGCGGAGACCATGGCGAGGCCTATGCCGGTGTTGCCGCTTGTTGGCTCGATGATTATGGTGTCGGGTTTGATTAGTCCCTGTTTTTCGGCTTCGGCTATCATGCTTAGGCAGATGCGGTCTTTGATGCTTCCTCCTGGGTTTCGGGCTTCGAGTTTAGCTACGACTGTACACTTTAAGCCGCTGGTTAGTCTGTTCAAGCGTACTAGGGGTGTTTTTCCTATGGTTTCGAGGACGTTGTTGAAGATCTCTTTCATTTTTGTCCACCAAACATGATTATAACGTCGTTATGCTAAGAGTAGCAGTATAAATACTTACTGCTTTTCTCTCCTAGAGCTATTGCAACTACCACCGTTATAAAGAAAGCTGAACCAATTAATGCTGACATGCAAAGTAAAGCCTTTTAATATGCTGCCCTGTTCTATTATTTGCCACCTAAAAACCATACACACCAAAAACGACTTGAGCGGGGGTTGCCAAGCATGGTCAAAGGCGTAGGCCTGAGGCGCCTATCCTGTAGAGGTTCGTGGGTTCAAATCCCACCCCCCGCACTTCCACGGCGGCTCACTCCAACTCTAGTTATTTTGCAGAAATTAGAAGTGAATTGAACACTCAATCTATTTATAAATAGACTGAAATGTGGAGTGAACCGCTACTTAAGTTGAAGCCGTTCTAGACTGCGTGAAGCCCCTACGCCCTCCCTTATATATACCTTGAACTTCAAGTTCAAACAGGACATTTCTGCTCTTCATATTAAGCACGCTTAGAACAGGAGACACTATATTAACCCCAGTAAAATTCACAAAAGCTGAAGGCTTAACTAGTGGTGCTCCGGCCGGGATTCGGACCCGGGTCTTCGGCTCGAAAGGCCGGAATACTTGACCGGACTATACTACCGGAGCGCGCTTTTTCTGGGAGCATCATGCAAATGTTTTTCCACTCGAATAAACCTTACCCTTCAAACGCCGCGTCTAAGCGCTTTTCAGTAGGATATTTTTGCTGTTTCAGGAATTTTCCCTAAAATCTTTGCTGTTGCCCGTTCAACTTTTTCGCGGTCCGCTGCAGTCGTGTAAACGCGGAGTATGTTGATGAATCCTTTCAGGTTCTCAATGATCTTTGAGATGTCACTCAGGCGATACGGCGTTTTCTTGCCGTCTTGGCTTCTGCTGAACACGGGTATCTCCATGGACTCCATAAGAACAGCGTGATGGTAAGGCACCGACGGCACCGTGGGCACGTCAATCACCACCGCATCCACATCCACCCCTGCCTCTTTCGCGATTTCGCTCTGCATCTGCCGCCTGTAAGCCTCACGCCCAAAAATGTTCGAAATCATCGTGTCCTTCTCGTAGAAAGTCCTCTCGTAAGCGCACTTCAGCATCCTCCGCCTTTCTAAATTGTCAATTATCCCCTTAGACGCTTCGCACTTCTTCAAAGCCGCCCAAACCGTATAATCATCCATCACCAAGTACTCCTCAGGCGTCTTGAACGCCGTCAAGCCAAGCTCATCGTCCGCCTTCTCCATGGCCATGGCAAGCATAATCTGCGCCGCCCTTCCCACACGATGAAAATAGATACTCTTGAACGATTCTATCCGAGCTATCATGAAGGCTTCTAGGGCTGACAGCGCGCCAAGCTCCACCGCCAAATCCTCACCCAAAACGTCCAAGGCATGAATTAACCGGAACACGTCAATGAAACCGTACTCAGCGCCAGTGTGATATGTGTCTCGAACGATAAAGTCCTGCTTATCCACGTCCACGGCGCTGCTTATTATCTGATCCAGAAAGGCTTTGCCTGGCTTGTGAAGCTTTCCCACCGCAAGTTTTCCCACCTCTTCAGGCTTGTACCCCATCTTCGCAATCTTATCGCTCAATTCGCTTTTCTCAATTATCCATGAAGTGACGTCCTCATGAGTCTTCTCAAGATCCCTTATCAGCAGTTGCTCAAAAACATGTGAGAAGGGACCATGCCCAACGTCATGCAGCAAAGCCGCCACCCTAGCCGCATCAACCTCTTCGTCGCTCACGAGTCGGGAAATGTTTGGGTTCTCAACAACCTTGCCCGCCAAGTACATGACGCCGACGCAGTGCTCAAAACGCGTGTGGTTAGCGCCGGGATAAACGTACTCCGACCCCGCCAGCTGCCGTAGCCTCCGCAACCGCTGCATCGGATACGAGTCAATAATGTCCTTCTCCGCATCAGTAATGTACACGTAGCCGTGTACGGGATCCTTTATTTCACCCCAATACGCCTTAGGCACCTTGAACGCCTCCACGGTTTATCAAGTTATATTTATGTGTCTCCCTATAATGTGTAACGCTAAACCAGCGCGAGTTGATTAAAGAGTGAACAAGAAAGGCACTTTTATCTGCATCGAAGGCCTAGACGGCTCGGGAAAAACCACGCAGGCAAAGCTGCTCACACAAAAACTCAGGAAAAGCCACAACGCTGTCTACACCGCAGAGCCTAGCCGCGGCAAAATCGGCACTTTCATCAGAAACAGCTACCTCTATGGCGAAAGGCGCCTCTCAAGCGTTATTGAAGCCTTACTTTTCGCCGCAGACCGCGTCGAACATGTGGAAAACGAGGTTCTCCCCGCTTTGCACCAAGGGAAACTTGTGATTTCTGACCGCTATGTCTACTCATCCCTGGCTTATCAGGGCGCCGCTGGACTCAGCCTAGAATGGATAGAAAAAGTAAATGAACACGCTCTTAAGCCAGACCTCGCGGTTTTCATCGACGTAGACCCGAAAACCGTAATGCGCCGGCTGAAGCTTAAGAAATCAGTTATGGAAAACATGGAGACGCTACAGAAGGTCCGCGACGTATACTTGAAGTTCGTGGCGAAGGGCGAACTCGTCAGATTAGACGGCAATCACGCTAAGGATGAAGTGGCGGAAGCTCTCTCCGCTATGGTTCTGAAGTTTTTGGAAACCTAATCATTGTTGAGCGAGTGGCTCGGTTAGTCTTCTCTCCACTTGAACAGTTTCACTGCCGCCGCGAAGATAACAACCGTGATTACCGCAACTACCGCTAGGTCTATCACTGCTCCAGTATAGTTCGCGTATACCATGACGTTGTTTAATCCTTCAACTATGTAATACAACGGCAGAACGTGCGCAATGCTCTGCAGGTACTGAGGCATGATGCTTATGGGGAAGAATGTGCCTGCAAGGAACATCATTGGGAACGTCACTATGTTTCCGATTACGCCTGCCGTCTCAGGATTCTTAGTTACTGTTCCAACGAGCATGCCTAGCGAAGCGAAAAGTGTCGGGCCTAGCGCGAGGAAGGGTATAAGCCAAACAGTTAACGTGACGTGTGCGTCGAACAACACGATTCCCACGGTAACCATTAGCAGAAAGCTGATAACTGTCAAAACGATGTACCAGAGCACCTTCGAGGCTAACCACTCCATCTTGGTGAGCGGAGTCAAACTTAGTTGCTTGAACAGTTTTGTCTTCTTGTATTCAGAGGATATGTTAACGAGAGAGAACATTGGGCTGACGAGTATGGAGAAGCCGATGAGTCCTGGAATCAAGAAATCAACGTACTGGGTTTGCTCAGTATTGACTGTTGTTGACGATATGCTTATGACTGTTGAACCATTGAAACGTTGCAGGTTGAACATGTTTGCCACTCCGCTGACTGTTCCGCTTACAATTCCGCTCGTACTTGATGTAGGGTTACCGTAAACTGTCACATCCACAGGTTGACCCGCCAAGTATTTCGCAGAGAAATCGGCGGGAATAATAATTCCGTCAGATGATGAATGGTCCGCGAGGTATTTTGTGAAGTTTTCTGAGGGACTTACCAATTCCACTTGGATCGGCCATGTGTCACTAACTCTTGTACCATCAGGCATTGTACCGTTAAGTGCTTGCACAAACTGCGCGGCTATATCCATTTGTGGTGAAGGAAACGGACCCGTGTCTTGGTTTTGCGTGTAAACTGATATTGTTCCTGAAGAGTTACCTGAGAAAATAGCGCCGAAAATCAAGATTAGAATCACAGGGAATATTAGACCGAAGAATAGCCCAAACTTGTTTCTTAGATACCCGCGACTAAAAACTCGAAAATCTGACGCGATTCTTTTTGCACTAACCATTTTTCCCAGCCTTCCGTTAATTACTTGAATTACTGCCTTTGCTTTCAACTATGATTTCGCCGTGCTCATCAACCACTCCGCTCACAAGCTTGATGAAAACATCGTCTAAGCTGTCACGGCGCGTGTGAATTTCGCCCCAATCCAACTTTGACTGCTCGGCAGCCGCCAACGCTGCTAACGCATCAATTTTCTGTTTGAGCGGTATGCTTATCATACCTTTGCGATACAATACATTCAGCTCGGTGTTCGCGGCTATATAGCTGGCTAATTCTTTGCTTCCGTGAATTTCCAGTCTCTCTCCTGAACCATGTTGTGCAATTATTTCGTCTGCCGTTCCCATAGCCACAATGCGCCCTTGATTCATGATAGCTACTCTGTCGGAAAGCTGCTGAGCCTCGTCAAGGTAATGTGTGGTTAGAATTATCGTTTTGCCCTTTGCTTTCAATCCTCTAATGACTTCCCAGATTGCTCTTCTCGCATTCGGGTCCAATCCTGTGGTTGGTTCATCAAGGAAAAGAAGTT
>CAZXCX010000065.1:0-5544 GCA_964639375.1 uncultured Candidatus Bathyarchaeia archaeon | reverse complement strand
TTTTTTACAAAAAAAGTAAACTTGAAGGCTAAGCTATCAACTCTTTGGAATAATGTTTTCTGGCATGTGTAACTAATTCTCTTCCGTTTTGAAAATTGGTGCCGCACCATGGGCATTTGAATTCTTCCTTCACCGCTATCACCTGTGAATGACTGCATCGCGGGAAGCTTTAAGCTTGTGTGATTGTGCCAGAGTGACAACAAGGTCTTTTTAAACGGCTTCGCTGACCGATTAACTGTTTTGCTAATCGGACAAAGAAAGGGAAATTTGGGCTGGGATGTTATTTTTCTTCTACGACGATCATTGTTAGTGTAGATCTTACTTTGTCAAGGCGTCGGATGCGCCAAGTTACTATTTCTTTTAGTTTATCCATGGTATCTGCCTTGACTCTTGCAACTATGTCATAAACTCCGTAGACTGCGGAAGCTTCATCGACTCCCTCGACTTTTTTCAGTTCCTTAAGTACATCTGATTCGGAACCTATTTCGGTGTTTATCAATACAAACGCTGTGGGCATGCAAACTCCTCAAGCTAATGTTGTCTCACTATGCATTAAAATATTTTTCTCAAAACTGAACAAAAACCCATGTATATAGCAGGGTAGAAGTGCGCAGAGACGCAAACATTCACCATTCAGCAATTACCAATCCTGAGGCTTTCCACCTCAGCCCGCGTGGGAATCGACACGATTATGGATTTTTCTAGGCTTTCTCTGCCAAAGTTAACAGCGACTCTGTCACTTTTTGCATCTGAATAGAACGCCGTTAACGCCGCTGCCGCTCTAATGGCATTTTTGGTTTTTGACCCCTGAAGAACAGCAATTGGACTGCCAATATCGGGGACCTCAAAGTAATAATCGTTCCGCGCCCTCTTCGCCGTTAAAACCTTGTTTTCCGCTTCGTTTCTTCCAACAATTATCTTGTTTTCGCCAAATCTGAAGTGCCTGCCCACCTTCAGCAAAGACACATCCGCCATGGAGCACCTCTTCTTATGCTTGAAAAGGTCTCGCAGTTTGTTGGCGTATTCCCTGTACGTAAGCAAGCATCCACCTGCTGGGCACGGATAATCTTTTATTTTGAATTTCTCAGCGAGTTTGATTTGCGGCTTCCTCGATCTGCCGCGAATATCCAACAGTTTCTCTCTATCTACTAAGCCTTTTTTCTCCATGACTGTTTCAGGAAGCAACTTTGCTGATAGCGGCCTCAATATTTTGCCTTTCAAGCCAGACTTTTCTTCAATTATCTTCATGGCTCTGGAATGTTGGGACATGGGTCTTTCATCGAGAACTTCGCCTGTGAAGATGAAGGATGCGCCTATTTCCTTGGCGTATTTCTTTGCCTTCTTCACTATGAATATTCTGCAGTCGATGCATGGATTCATGTTTCTGCCATAACCATACTTGGGCTTTCGCACCATTTTCAAATATTCATCGCCGACATTCACGACCTTAAGAGGTACGCCTAGCTGTTTTGCGGCTTCGGTTGCTTCGCACCCGCCTTTTTTACACAAACAAAAGGGGCTCACAAAGTTTACGGCTACAACATCAATTCCTTGTTTAAGAATTAGTTTGGCAGCAAGAGTACTATCTAAACCGCCCGAAAGCAAAGCTAGAGCCTTAACCTTTTTCATACAGCCAGTAAGCTATCCACCGCTTAAATAAGAATTTGGTTAACTCTACAATTCAAAGTTTTGTTTAAAGAGCATCTATCCCACAAATTCTTATGCATCATAGCTTACTGATTCACCGTTGCTCCTGAAAGTCAAACAAAAATTTAAGCTTACTGCCTAGAAAAATTTGCACGGTTTTTAAGTCACTTTTCAGATTTCTACGGTGCGTAATTCAGAAAACGTAAATGATATTTGTATTATGCAAAATTTTTAGTCATTTTCTATTGGTATTTTTCTATGAATTCTCTGGTTTGTTTTTGTAGGCCTATTTCGTGGCAGAAGCTTTTGCAGACGCCGCACATTTCTCCAGCTCTCAAGTGTTTCATGTGTAGTTTTCTTAGCTCTAGCATTTTGTGTATGTGCACAATTCCTTCTTTGAGTTCTTTTGTGTCTTGATGGGTAATCGCCGCCATTTTGTTACACCTGCATTTCACTACAATAGTCTATTGTGAAAGTTTGGATTATTCTTTATGGTGAAAAAAAGGATGTTTCTAAAGTTTAGTCACATTTATTGTTACTTAAGCTTATATGTAATGATTGCATATTAAGACATGTGGAGATTAGTTACAATGAATGCCACTGTTCCCCACATTAAATGAAACATATGTAACAAATAGAAAAGGAGGATTATGAAAGCATGGTTACAAAAGATGTGCGAGAAGGCATTCCCCTGCCGTTGTTGACTGAAAGATGGTTCAACCAACGTTTTCCCGAGATGGAAAAAATTCGGGTTTTAGAGGGGGTAGGTGAACAGTGGAAAAGACGGAAACTAAATTCTATAATCGTGGTTGCATTTCATGCAGACTTAGAGGTGTCACAACTCAAACATTTTTTTCCCCTCTTTTTCACAGAGTACCTGATACATAGTGGCTATTCCATCAATCCAGTTGTGTACATTGGAGCACTACGAGATATCGGCCGAGGCTATCACCGAGGCGACATTAGAGAGAGGGTTGCAGAGGCACACAAATTCTTTCAAGGAGTCTTTACTCCAAGTGCAAGGGTCGTAATTGTTGAAGACAGAATAGAAATTCAGAGAGATGTCTACAGCATCTTGAGAATACTTGAATTTGAAAAAAGCCTCCAAGACATCCTCAGACAAATAAACACACGAGAGAAACTTCTTGAAGCAAAAACGATTAGGCTCAAAGAAAAAGCATACCCTATTACAGACTATGAAAAAGAACTTCTCAGAATCTACTTATTTGAAAGAAATAAACTTGGAACAGAAATCAAAAGATACCCATACGTCAGCTGGGGTCTAGAATCCCTTGGGTATCTAGGAGCATCATACAATATTTTTGACAAGTCAAACGCAGGGCTTTCTATTCTTAAAAAAATGATTTGTGTAGACCAAGGCATTGAATATCCCGCAACCATTGTTTTTCCTGACCCTGTTGCAATCTCAGGTAAACTTATGAGATATTTGCACCCAAGAGACCTGAATCCAGACGAGACGTTATTCATCAGTGATTCTTACAGAGATGTTAGCCGAAAAATTTACGAGCGAGAAAACGTATCCCCGAAATTCCTTGATTATCTTGTACGAAATATAATTCGCCCGTTTGCTAAAACTTCCGGAAAGAAAGATGTCGAGTCATGTTGGGAAAAACTTGTTACGAAAAAGCACATGGAAGATGAGACGGCATCCCGTGAGCTGAAACGCCTTGTTTTGAAGTGTTATTGGGAGTTCATAAAGCTATATTATGAGTCTATGGAAACGATTCTTGGCACTCACGAGAGCTTGTTTGTTCCAGAAGAATTAACTGATAAAACGCTGGATGCTTTGGGTTCTAAGCGGAATAGAGAGATTCTCATTGAACTTGCTAACCATTCCCAAAAACATGGTTCGCCAATGACGGTGAGTGAATTATTTGAAAAGATGGGGTTAAAGAAAGGGGCTAAGAAAGGGCTTTGGAGAAATTTGGAGACTCTTGTGAGATGTGGATTGGTGGATAGGATTCCAGAAGGGAGAAAACTCAACAAATACACTATATACGGAAACAAGACCACAATCAGAATACGATTGCCCCTTACTGAGATGCGACAACGAGAACGAAAGAATGCAAGCGCGCGCTAATTGCTATCTTCGCATATAGCCATTTTGACGAAAGTGAGAAAATAAAAGTTTACTTATAATGTGCCAGTTTGATTCCTTGGAAAAATTACTTCAGAAAACGGGAATACGTTTCACCCAAACTCGCTGTAAGCATAATTCTCACAGTTGGAGTCATATTGGCCACAACAAAACTCTGAATTTAATAGGCAACAAGCCTTTCAACAGCCCTTTTTTTAAGAAAAATAATAAATAGAAATGAAATTTGTGCAACGCGATAGGTAAAATTATATCTTGACGCGTTTTATTATGAAGTCTCCGTTGAGGGTCCGTGGCGCAGCACGGACAGCGCGTCAGCCTTCTAAGCTGAAAGTCCTGGGTTCGAATCCCAGCGGACCCGCCATTTCACCTATAAACGAAATATAAAAAAGCTATTTCCATACCCTTAGAAGTATTAAGGATATTTCAAGGCGTGGATTTTAATGAGAAGAAAAGATTACCTCCAGAATCCAGTGAAGCACATAAAAATAAACGGCACACTGACAGTGGACCAGTTAATGCAGCAATTTAAGGGTTCAGGCTCTTTCGGCGCTGGAAGGCTCGCCCGAGCATGCAACATATACGAAAAAATGGTTAGAGACAAAGAATGCACAGTGTTTCTAGCTCTTTCTGGAGCCGTGGTTCCAGCGGGAATGCGCACGCTCGTCGCTGACCTCATTCGTGCAAGACTCGTCGATGTCATAGTCAGCACGGGAGCCAGCATTGTCCACGACGCCATAGAAGCCTTGAACGGACACCACTATAAGGGAAGTTGGGTCGTGGATGACGATGAGCTTTACAAGTACCACATATTCCGCATTTATGATGTTTTCGTTCCGGAAGAAGACTACGTCCGAATGGACTATCAGCTTGCTGAAACGTACCGGGAGATCGCAGCCGAGAAAAATGGAGCAAGCCTTTCGTCAAACGAGTTTGCGTGGGAACTGGGCAAGCGCCTCAAGGACCCAAACTCTATTCTGCGCGCTGCGTACGAGGAAGATGTGCCCATTTTCATTCCCGCGGTCCGTGACTCGGAATTCGGCTATATCCATTTGCTTCACGCTTCACAGGAAAACCAAAAAAACATACTCGAAGTTGACGCCTTCAAGGAAGTACCGCTTATATGCGAGATATGTAGGAAATCGCCTAAAAACGGGATGGTAGTGATTGGCGGCGGAGTGCCCAGAAACACGGTTCAATCTGCCGCTATTGCGGCTAATAAGGGCATGGACTACGCGGTGGTAATAACCATGGATCGACCTGAAACCGGAGGTTTGTCAGGCTCCACGCTTAGAGAAACGGTGAGCTGGGGAAAAGTGAAAGGTGAAGCCGACAAAGTCATGGTCATCGGCGACGCTTTAATAATCTTCCCGATAATTGTTGCTTCCGTTACTGAAAGACTGGGCAGCGGTTTCACGCGTACGCCGTACCTCAAACGTGGAAAGCTTGGCGCGCGGAGGAGAAAATGAATGAAAGGTGGAGAGAAAGAAAAAAGGTTCTGCGGCAACTGTGGCAGCCATAACCCCTACGAGTACCCAACAAGGATGTTTTGTGCAACGCGCTACGCCCAAAACAAGGATCCAATAGTGGATACGCTATGGTGCTGTGGTGACTGGAAGCCAGTCAGCCAAGAATGCCACTGCGTCCGAGAAGCCCTCAAGAAAAAGAACGGCACATGACGCAACGCTAAAGTTATTACGGAGAATCCGTGTTTTGATGGCAGGATTGGAGCCCGGTGGTGTAGCGGTCAAGCATAGGGGCCTCTGGAGCCCTCGACGAGA
>CAZXCX010000064.1:0-5570 GCA_964639375.1 uncultured Candidatus Bathyarchaeia archaeon | reverse complement strand
ATCTAGGATCTTCTGCCAAATAGACTCTGTGACCAAAACCCATTATCTTTTTTCGGTCAAATAACATTCCTTGTATGTAAGCTTCCACTTCTTCGAGGTTGTTTACATTCAGGAGCATCCTCCGCTAAATTCACAGTTAGAAGCGAAGAACTGCTCCCGTGCGGCTGCAAGATTAGCGGATTAGGTTCAAAAGCTGAACTAAACACTTCCTCTTCAGCCAACGGAGGAAGCCAACCAACGTTCTGCAAATCCTCTAACGAGAGACCTAGAGGTACCGTTAATTCTTTATCTGCAACTGAGCTGATGGTGAGATTCACGGTGAAAGCCATACCCTGCGTTATATTCCCACCTCTGAGAGGCACGCTAGATTCCAAATCTATAGAAATCAACGGAGAGGCTTCATCAGGAGGTTCAGCGCTCCGAATGAAATAAACAACTATGATAGTCACTAAGATTGTAGTCGTTATGAGGATTACAGAGAATTTCCGTCGCATAATTGGCTTGCATCCTTTAATTCTGTTGTTAAGAGAATATAATACTGTTGCCAAGTTGTCAGAGTAAACACCAAAAGCCTTTCTACGCATGTATTATAAACGCAGAACTGCGATGATAAACTTAAAATAACTGGAAGAACAGTTGTGTTAACGCACTAAAATTTAAGGAAAAAACGAAAAATATAGGAAGGAAAAACAAATGAGCAAAAGCGCGAAACCCCACTTAAACCTCGTAATCATGGGGCACGTTGACCACGGAAAATCCACCACCACCGGAAACTTGCTTTACCAAGCAGGCGCAATTGACGAGAGAACAATAAAGGCTTTCGAAGAGGAAGCCGCAAAACTTGGCAAGGGCACATTCAAGTACGCGTGGGTACTCGACAACCTCAAGGAAGAACGAGAAAGAGGTGTGACAATAGACCTTCGGTTCTTAAAATTTGAAACCAACAAATTCTACTTCACAATCATAGACGCGCCAGGACACAGAGACTTCGTCAAGAACATGATCACAGGCGCAAGCCAAGCCGACGCCGCCGTGCTCTTTGTCTCAGCTAAAAAAGGCGAGTTCGAAGCAGGCATCGGTCCAGGCGGTCAAACACGCGAACACGCGTTTCTGGCTTTCACATTAGGCGTCCGCCAAGTAGTAGTTGCCGTTAACAAAATGGACGATATGACGGTTAACTGGAGCAAAGAACGATACGAAGAGATCAAAAACGAAGTTACACGCATGCTAAAAATGGTGGGCTTCAAGGTTGACAAAGTCAACTTTGTACCCACTTCAGGATGGACAGGCGACAACCTAATCAAGAAAAGCGAGAAAATGCCTTGGTACACTGGGCCAACTTTGATTGAAGCGTTGGATCTTTTAGAATTGCCTCCTAAGCCAACTAACAAACCATTACGAATTCCCATTCAAGACGTTTACAGCATCACTGGTATAGGCACGGTTCCTGTTGGCAGAGTTGAAACAGGCGTGCTTAAAGAAGGCACCAGCCTCGTTTTCATGCCATCCAACAAGACTGCAGAAGTGAAATCTATGGAAATGCACCACACCAGAATCCCTGTAGCTGAGCCAGGCGACAACATTGGAATGAACGTGAGAGGCATAGCCAAAACGGAAATTCACCGCGGAGACGTAGCGGGACCAGTGGACAACCCGCCTACCGTAGCCACAGAGTTCATCGGACAAATAATCGTGATTTACCACCCAACCGCCATAGCTGCTGGATACACGCCAGTTCTCCACTATCACACAGGCCAAATCGCTTGCAGGTTCACTGAACTCCTAAAGAAGCTCGACCCGCGCACAGGCCAAGTTGTCGAAGAGAAACCCAGCTTTCTCAAAACCGGCGACGCAGCGTGGGTAAGGTTGGAGCCTCTGCGCCCGATAGCCATAGAAAACTACAAGGACTTTCCAGAGCTCGGTCGCTTCGCCGTTAGAGACATGGGCACAACTGTCGCTGCTGGCGTCGTAAAGGAAATCACCAAAAAGGGACTTTAAACTTTCCCATCTTTTTTTGTCGACAACTCTTTTGAACGTTTTCTCTTGTCACATGCATTCGTTAGAACGTATAATTTAGTCTAGACGGCAGTAATGCATAGAAGACTGTTATAGAACATGTTGGCTGTTGTTCTAGTCCATAGTGGACGTTTATTGCTGTAAAGCGGCAATCACAAGTTTTAAAGTCTTGCACAGACATATAGTATAATTTGGAAGTTGAGACCAGAAGTGAGTAGCTATGGGTTCTCGCGTTAGAAAATCAAGGAGATCCCTGCTAGATAAGGAACTTCGCCCCAGCTTGCAGAAAGAAACTACCGAAGAACGCTTAGACGAAATGCTGGAGAACATTTCATTAAAAGATGTGCCTTTAGAAGAAAGACGGAAAGAAGCGCAAAAACCGTTATACTTAACAAGGTACGAGTAATCAGACTTCACCGCTTCGCAGAAACGGAGCGCAGTTGCTTAGGAAACTTGTTAATAGCAGAGTGGTTATTTTGGTTATTTTTGTTTGCTGTTCTCGCAAAGAAGTAAATTTTTCATGAAAGCGGAAGTAAAATAAACCAAGTTCTGGTTACGTTAACATGAGTTGAGCCTATGTCTGGAACCGAAACTCTTCTTCCGTACTTAAATGAAAAAAAGAAGAACGATGAGGAACCTACGATTATTGTTGACAGCCGCGAAGCAAGCACCGCCGCCAAAATTGTTAAAGGTTTGATTGAGCGCGGCGTTAAAGTCAAAACTGAAACTCTTGAAAAAGGCGACTACATCCTGTCTGACCAGTGTGCGGTGGAAAGAAAAACCGTCACCGACTTCGTTTACACGCTCACTCGAAGATACCTTTTTGAGCAGCTGTTCGGGCTTAAGGATGCTTATCCGAAGTCGCTGATACTCTTAGAGGGCTATCTGCCCATAATCTACAAGTTCAGCCACATCCAGCCCGCAGCGGTTTGGGGCGCCATGTTTAATCTGGCAAAGAACGGCATAGCAATGGTCAACACGAAATCCTACAAGGAGTCAATCGATTTCCTCTATGTGGCTGCCAGACAAGAACAAATCGTGGAAAAAAGAACCCCAACGGTTCATCCCTTTAAGAAAACTGAAACCTTATCTGACGCCCAAGTGTATTTCGTCGCCAGTTTACCCAACATCGGAAGAGAAAAAGCCACCGCCATACTCAAGTCCTACCAGACCCCACTAAACGCGCTTATTAACGTGGACGACTGGGCAAAAACGGTTTACGGACTTGGACCAGTAATAACAAACAAAGTCAAAGAGGTTCTGAGCACACCTTACAAAGAATAAAACGCACTTATCAGTAGCCCTTTTTTTTATCTTTCTTCACAATCATCATTAATCACCTCTGCCGAAAGTATGCCTATTGCCTAAAAAATGATTACAGATTCACAAACCATAAAACCAAAAAATCCTCCATCTAAATATCAAAGTAAAAAAGATGGAAAAATAAGATGGACAAAGTACGACTGCTTCTGAGCTTAATCACAATAGCCATTATTGTTGTACCTATTGTAGGAATGTTGCTTGCTTACCAAAACAACCTTTTGGGGTTGTTCATTCCTCCTGAAATAAATGAAATAGCAGACGATTTAATGGGTGGCGACGGCACCAATGGCTCTGGGCTGGAACCTCCTACTATGGTGGGTGAACCACAATACAATGAAACGTCACGAACATTTTCAGTGACTTTTCAGTATAAGAACAGCTTTCCTTTTGATATTACCATTAAATCGTTGTCTGGAAACATTAAATGTGATGAGCATGGATTCCCTCTAGGCAATGCCAGCCTCAGCAAGCCAGTCAGCATAGATGCAGGCAAAACTGCAAAACTAACTGTTCTCGGCACCTGGACAGAAGAAGCAATTAGCCACTTTGAAACTGGGCACGAAGGTGAAGAATTTGTTGATGTCGTCTTGGTGGACTTCGCTGTAGATGTCAGCGGAATTCAAATACAGCTTGACCAAAGCCAGATGGAACAGAGCATGCAGGTTCCGAATCCAGCCTATAAGGGGTGAAATGCATGAAAGCTATATTAACTAAATTTAACTGGTTTGGACTCGCTGGCGGAGCTACAACAATTGTGGTAATTGCGGTGTCGCTGTTTTGTCCTTGGTGGCAGCTTACAGTCGGCGATGACTTATTGAAGGTAAATGCCTCACCTGTAAACACGAACTTCGGGTTTCTAGACACAACGTTCACCATACCGTTCATATGGGCGCTTAACATTGTAAGCATACTCACCCTACTTGCAAGCGGCATCGCGATGCTAATTTACTCCATTATCCCGAGAAAATCCTACTCCAAACATCTGCTCGGCTTCGGCTACAAGAAACCATTGTTTACAGTGCTGTTCTTCGTGATTGGTCTGCTTGTTATTACGCTGATTCTTCAAGCCGTATTAAGCATTAATGTTCCTTTGATGGGATCAACAACTAGCACGTTGCCCATACCTTTTGTCTCTGGCATAACCCTAAGCGTTCTCCTGTCAGCAGCATTCCAATGGTCTTTCTGGCTGGCTGTAGTGGCAGCGGGGCTTTGTATAGCCGCCAGATTATACCACAGAAAAGTCGCCCCCGCGCCTTCAGCTACGACAGTTACATAGAAAGCCAGTGCCCACCTTAAATGCGCATTTTCAATTTGCTAACCCAAATTTTAACCGCTAAAAGTTTAGAAGTAAACATTTTTACTTTAAACCCAAAACTTTTTTTGGCTTCTTGTAGTAGGTTATTAATTCAACTGTGTCAGGTTCTCGCGTATCAGTATATAAAAGTGTTCGTCCGTTTGCTTTAGTGTCAAAAACATCAATATCGAGAAAGCAAGTTACACTGGCTGATGAAAATAAAATTGAAGTCAACCGAAGTGCGAAAATACAGATACGACAAATCCGTTTATATAGTGGTGATTGGTGCTTGTGGTGGATGCTACTATTGCGTGAATGTTTGCTCAGAAAAAGCCATAAAGGAGTCGGAGCCCCCTACTATAGATCACTCCAAATGCACGAGGTGCATGAAGTGTGTGGAAGCTTGCCCACTATTGGCAATGCAGATAATACATTAGCGTTGCGCGCGACATGGGGTTTTATCCTCGAAATTTAGCGCGCACATAAGTAATCGTGTATTGATTTGGCAGCTTTCCTTCCTTCTCCTAATGCCTGAATAACGGTTGCTCCACCACTTATGGCATCACCACCAGCGTAGACGCCTTCAATATTCCCTAATTTTTCATCAACTTCAATTATTCCCCGTGATGTGGTCTTTAATTCTGGTACTGTTCTTAGAAACAGCCTGTTAGGTCTTGTACCGATAGCCTCTACAACAGTGTCTAAATCCATGATGAACTCGCTTCCCTTTATTTTCTCTGGTCTTGGTCTCCCGCTTTTATCTGGTTCTCCAAGCTTCATTTTCACAAGTTCAATTCCCTTAACCCAGCCGTTTTCCCCGAGTATTTTCGTTGGGGCAACCAATTCCATGAAATGAATTCCCTCTTCCAGAGCGTGACGCAGCTCTTCCTCTCTTGCTGGCGAATGTTCTTTAGTTCGCCTATAAAGAATGTACACT
>CAZXCX010000063.1:0-5656 GCA_964639375.1 uncultured Candidatus Bathyarchaeia archaeon | reverse complement strand
GCGTCGTGTAAAGCGTTGTGCCATCAGCCCGCATAAGCGTCAAAGGCGGAACTTCGTAATCCTCTCTTAAACCCAATTTTGCTTTAAGTTTCAAAACGCGCGCCACTTTTTCAGCATCGAACTCCAAGACTCCGCCTTCGGTGTAAACGAACGGTGATGTTTTCAGTTTTTGGAGAACTTTGGAAACTTGGCTGCTCCACACTAAGTCGCTTTCCCAATCCCACGAGTCATAACGTATTTCCACACGCTCTTGTGTTTCCCTGAACCCTTGAAGACACAACTCGCTCACGTCTCTCACGAGTTTTGTAGCTTCAGCGTCGCCGTCCTCGTAGGCGCGATTAAGCCTGTTTATTTCTTCCTCAGAATTTTCGTCTTTGCCTATTTTTGCCAAGAGCTTTTCGAAAAGCGTTGGAAATTTCTCTTCAAGCTCTGCGGCGATAGACATCCACTCGTCAATGTACTTGTTGATCTTCACTACTTCATCAGAAGACGAAAACGCCTTTGCAAGTTCAAACTCTTTTCTTAGGCGTTTGAGTTCCACCAAACAGCTGGTTATGGTGTATATTTTGCCCACAAAATGGTCTGCTTTCTCGTCGGGTTGCGGCCTGCCAAGCTTGGCGTAGCCGTAGGCAACAACCGAGGATTGACGCCCGACATCATCAATGTAATAGTGGCGGAAAACCGTGTGCCCTCTATACTTGAGAATGCGAGCTAAAGCGTCTCCCAGCATCGGGTTCCTAGCTTGCCCGATATGGATGGGATGAAGCGGATTGACGCTGGTGTGCTCAACGATGACTTTAACGGGTTTATCAGTTTTGACAAAACCATACTCGAAATTCAATTGTCTAACCGATGTAAGAGCCAAAGCAGAAAACTTGGGGAAATCTGCGTGAAAGTTTACGTAGCCTCCGCCAGCAGGAACAACCTTCTCGATTAGGGAAAAACCGGATTTACGCATGGCATTGACTAAATGTTCAGCTAGAGCAATGGGCTTCTGATTAAGCTTCTTTGCGAGTTCAAAGCATAGTGACGAAGCGAGCTGCCCAAAATTGGTGTTTGGCGGCTTATTCAAAGACAACGTATCAATTTTAATCTCGGGCAGAGTCTTCTTCAAGGCATACGCTAATGTGGCTTCACATTCTTTACGGAACTCGGCGAAGGGATTTTCGGAAATCATCTGTGATCTTCTCCCAGTTTTTGGAGCGCGCTAAAGCTTTAAGAGGAGGTTGTATTTTAATGTGAAAAACGTCACTTATCTGTGTATGGATGCAGCCAGCAATGAAGACAAAAATAATCTTTTCAGAAAAATGTTTGGGCTATGGCGCTTGGCACATAGAAGGACCCCAAAGAGTAAAGATGGCTCACGAAATTTTGAAAGAAAAAGGATACGATTTTTTAGAACCCACCTCTGCATCTGAAGAAGATTTGCTGAAGGTTCATGAAACGGAGTACATTTGGAACCTTAAGAAGGGCTTGGTTGAAGATTCTGACACGCCAGCGTACGACAACATTTACGAGTATGCACGGCTTTCAGCTGGAGGAGCCATTTTAGCGGCTAAGAGTAATGGTTTTTCGCTTATGAGACCTCCTGGGCACCATGCAGGACGGAGCGGTGCAGCCTTGGGCGTTTACACACGAGGGTTCTGCTATTTGAATAACGTCGCAATAGCTGTGAAATCCCTTAACAAGCCAGCGTTGATATTAGATGTTGACGGACACCATGGAAACGGGACGCAAGAGATTTTCCAAGGCGACGAAAAAGTGGTTTACGTTTCGTTGCATCGCTACCCCCATTATCCTGGCACGGGAGCGTATTCCGAGGGAAATTGCCTGAACTTTCCATTGTCGGCTGATTGCGGCGAGCAGAAGTATCTGGAAACACTTGATCAAGCATTGGTGATGGCTGATGTAAGCAGGTTTGAAGTTGTGGCGGTCTCAGTGGGCTTTGACACTCATCTTGGAGATTTGGCGTCTTTTGGCTTGACGGAAAACAGTTATAGAAAAATAGGTGAAAGAATCGCCGCGCTGAAAAAACCCGCGTTCTTCGTTTTAGAAGGAGGGTATGTGGGCGAGCAAAATGGGAACGATATAGACCAGCTTCTTAGAGGTTATGAAGAAGGTTAGTTTCCTTTTTCTGTTTGACGAAATGGTATGAGAAAAAATCCTGTCGGATTAAGAATTAGGTAGTTATGGTTTTCGCAGAGGCGCTTCTTGTTTCCTGTGCATGGTTATTTTTGTTTTTTGGCGCTTGCCTTTTTGTTCAAGGCTTCAAGTTTCTCTGTGACTTTCATTGATCTTTCTTCAGCTTCTGCCAGCAGTGGTTTCCAGTCTTTATTTTTGACCGTGTTGCTTAAGCGCTCGGTTTCTGCAGGAAGTTTTTCCAGAGCGTCGGTGAACCTTTTTTCAGCTTCTTCATCAGTGCTTACGATGTCTAGGGCTTCTTCGGGGCAGAATTCGACACATTGGGGTTCTCCATCGCAGAAGTCGCAGGCTATGGCTATGCCCGTGTCAGGATGAAGTGTGATGCCGCCGTGTGGGCAGGCTTGGATGCACCAGTCGCAGCCTTTGCATTTCTTTTCTTTAACCATTAAAATGCCAGTTTTCTCGGATTGGACCAAAGCATCTTCTGGGCAAGCGGTCACGCATTTGGCGTCCTCGCAGAAACGGCAAGCAAGAGCAAAATTGAAAAGGGGTGTCATGCGGACGACACGTATTCTTGACCTGATGGGGTTCCAGAAGGCTTCGCCCTTTTCGAGTGTGCATGCGTATTCGCAGATTCCGCAGCCTGTGCATTTGCTTGGGTCGACAGAAACGAATTTTCTAGATTCAAATTTTGCTGGTGGCATTTCTATAATCAGACCTGTTTGAACTATCTAAATATTTCTGTATGTTCTGGAGGTTTTAACCGTTGCTTTTGGGAGTTTTTATGGTGAGTTGAGAACGTTCTCGGAGGCGTATAACCTTCCTCATAAGGGGGTAAGTTCTTGCAGAGCAGCCTAGAAAACGATTATACAGCCAAAACTGACGGCAACGTTTATTACTTTATTTTGTCATTGCTAAAAGCCGCGAAGCGGAATCACAATGGGTCACCGAAAAAAACACGCCCCAAAACACGGTTCACTTGCCTATTTGCCTAGGAAACGCGCCAAAAAGCCAGTCGCGCGAATCCGCTACTGGCCAAAACTCGACGCGGACACCCCTCGGCTTTTAGGCTTTACAGGTTACAAGGCGGGCATGACCTACATCTTCACAATAGAAGACAGAAAACGCTCACCCAACTTCGGGAAAGAAGTCGTGCGCCCCGCCACAGTAATAGAAACGCCGCCCATACTCATATGCGGCATACGCACTTACACAAAAACTCCATACGGCCTCAAAAACCTCACCGAAGCCTGGATGAAAGACCCACCCGCAGAACTCGACCGCGCACTAATTCTCCCAGATAACTTCAACACTGAACAAATGCTCCAAAAAATCGAGCAAAGCCTACCCCAAACAACCACCATCCGCGTCATCGCAGCAACACAACCCAAACAAACCAGCCTCGCAAAGAAAAAACCCGACATGACTGAAATCGAAATCGGCGGCGCAACCATCCCACAACAACTCGAATACGCAAAAACGCTTTTAGGCAAAACAGTAACCGCCGAAGAAGTCTTCAAAGAAGGACAATACACAGACATCGCCGCAGTCACAACAGGCAAAGGCTTCCAAGGTCCAGTCAAACGCTGGGGCGTCGCAATACTCCAACACAAAGGACGAAAAACCAAACGCGGCGTAGCCACACTCGGCCCCTGGAACCCCCACCACGTCATGTACTCAGTTCCACGCGCAGGACAAATGGGCTACCACCAACGAACCGAATACAACAAACGCATACTCAAAATCGGCAAAGACGGCAAAGAAATCACAGTAAAAGGCGGCTACATAAGATACGGCACGCTCAAAGGACCATACATCCTCATAGAAGGCAGCATAGCCGGCACAGAAAAACGCCCCATACGCCTACGCCACCCAGCAAGACCACCCAAAGAAACACCCGAAACACCACCGCAGATCACTTACGTATCACTAGAGTCGCCCCAAGGAAAATAACGGAGACAAAACAATGCCTGCCAAAAAAACCGCGAAAATCTTTGACCTTCAAGGAAAGCCCATAGGTAAAGCAACACTCCCCGATGTTTTCGCAACACCCCTAAGACCCGACGTCATAAAACGCGCTGTCCTCGCCATCCAATCCAGCAGGCTCCAACTACAAGGTCGCGACCCAATGGCAGGAAAAAGAACCAGCGCAGAATCCCGCGGCACAGGTCTGGGCATAGCACGAGTACCCCGCGTAAAAGGCGGAGGAGGAAGAGCTGCCTTCGCTCCTAGCACAGTAGGCGGAAGACAACCTCACCCACCAACATCAGAAAAGAAAATCCTAAAACGAGTTCCCAAAAAAGAGGCACGCCTCGCTCTGCTCTCCGCAATAGCCGCCACAGCATCAAAAGAAGCCGTAGCCTCTCGAGGCCACGCAATCGAAGACGTTCCCCAAATCCCTCTCATAGTCACTGGCTCAATTGAGGAGCTAAAGAAAACCAAAGAAGTAGAAGAAGCCCTCACACACTTGGGCATCCTATCCGACATCTACCGCGTAAAAGCCAGCAGAAAAATCCGCGCTGGCAAAGGCAAACGCAGGGGCAGAAAAATGAAGCAAGCCATAGGTCCCCTAATTGTAGTGGCTGAAAACAAAGGTATATTTGACGCGGCAAGCAACCTTCCAGGCGTCGACATCGCTACAGTGAACAATCTTAACGCAGAAATGCTGGCGCCAGGCACACATCCAGGCAGATTGACACTGTGGACAAACGGCGCCATTGAACGGCTGGATAAACTTTATGGCGGAGGAAAAGGCGCGTAATGGATCCCGCTGAGGTTATATTTTATCCTTTGATGACGGAATCCGCCAGTCTCATGGTGGAAAAAGATAACAAGCTAATCTTCATAGTCAACTTGAAGGCAGGCAAAAGTGATGTGAAAAGGGCGGTTGAGCAGCTTTATGAAGTGAAAGTGAACAAAGTCACTATGCTAATAACTCCGCAAGGCGAGAAAAAAGCCTTCGTTAAACTTAACCCAGAGTATAAGGCGTCAGATGTCGCCATCAAACTTGGCATTTTGTAAAATCGCATGGAGGCATGATTAATGGGCAAAAGAATTCGTGTTCAAAGACGCGGGCGCGGTGGCTCAACCTTCAGAGCTTCCACCCACAAGAGAGTTGCTCCTGCTCAGTATCCACCCAAGATAACTCCTAAGGAATCTTTTGAGGCTTCAATTAACGGCGTAATAGAAGCGCTTGTCCATGATCCTGGACGTGGAGCACCTTTGGCGTTTGTGCGTTTCGAAAACGGCGAAACATGTTACACCGTAACCTCTGAAGGCGTTTTCAAGGGGCAGCAAATCAGCCTAGGCGGGAAAGCTTCCGCGGAAGTGGGCAATATTCTTCCTTTGGGAAAAGTGCCAGAGGGAACTTTGGTCTGCAATCTTGAACTTCGACCAGGCGATGGAGGTAAGATGGCAAAATCTTCAGGTGCCTACGCTACGGTCGTGGGCCATACGCCTCAAGGCACAATGATTAAATTACCGTCTGGACGTACACGGTACGTTAATGATTATT
>CAZXCX010000062.1:2758-5661 GCA_964639375.1 uncultured Candidatus Bathyarchaeia archaeon | reverse complement strand
CGCCCCAGGGTCCTGTTCTATCTCCTCTTGGCATGTTTTCTTTCACCTCTATTTTTGTGTTTATGCACAGTTTACATTTATTAGATAATGCACAGAAATATATAAGTATTACGGCACAACTGGATTAGCTGATCATAATGTCGCGTAGACGGTGCAGAAGAGGAAGAAGAGGAAGATTCCCCAAGCCAGTCACCATACCAATTCCCTCACAGGTAGAACAATTCATCCCAGAACCAAGAATAACCGCCAGCGCTATTACAATTGAACCAGCCGAAATAGAAGCTTTAAGATTAGTGGACCTTGAAGGCTTATCTCAGGAACAGGCAGGCATAGAAATGGGCGTTTCAAGAGGAACCATCTGGAGACTTGTTCAAAGCGCAAGAAGAAAGGTTGCTCAAGCCCTAACTGAAGGACGAGCCCTTGCAGTTACCAACGACGCAAATTATCCAGCCAAAAGCTAGTTAGGGGGATGCAGATCCTGTACGTTATGAGACCTCACAGCGGATTTCAATCTTGAAAGCATATGCAATTCTCAAGTCCACGAAGCCGTACTTTGTGCTTTGCCTCATCATCGGGTCAAGCCATCATTGGAGTGCTAAATCTTCACAATTGACACTTATTTCAATCATTTTTTCAAGCTCTCCATGGAAAATAAGTAACGGCGAGCGCGGTGGCATCGCCTTATACAAAGTTTGGTGGGTTGCAACTTAACCTAATTTACATATAAGGGAGGAGGTAGGTACCCAGAGACGATAAAGGCCTAAGCTTCAAAAGTTAAACACGGGTTCTACACTGAAGTTCAATCTATATATAAGGGGGGCTATAGTCTTGAGAGCACAAAAGAGAAAACCAACAACCAGAAACGCAGAGGAGAAAAGCTGAAAATGCACTTGGAAGAGATGAAGAAGGAAATCGAAGCCCTCGTCATAGAGAAAGGCTTCTACAACAAGCCAGAAGACATCCCCAAAAAACTTCTTTTCGCCTTCATAGAGCTAGGCGAAGCCAGTGACGCATGGAAAAAGGGCGAAAAAGAAGAGAAAATTGCAGAAGAGCTAATCGACGTGATCTTTTACGTGTTGGACGCAAGCCGCTTGGCATGCCCCACCGTAAATATGGATGTAGTATTTAAGAAAAAATTAAACAAGAACCGTAGTAGACCCTACCAGTATGGCGAAGGCCACAGAAACAAATAACTGCGCTCTAAGTTATGAAGAAGCAACTATTTTTTGCGGAAAAGTCTGCTCCAACCACAAGTGTGGCACTGAGCTGTCTTCTGTTTCAAATCAATATCTAACTTGCCACTGCAAACTGGACACTTCATGTTTAACTGTCTTCTCCCTTTCCTGCAATGAAGACTGCGACCTAATAAGTGGTTATTCCGAATTTTGAAATGTAACTAAAGGCTGCTACCAGAATTAAGCGACTGCTTGTTTATGCCAGACGATTAATGCTTGAGTTCCTCCTAAGAGGTTTTTATGGCAGTTTAGCAAATTATAGATTTTGTTGAGACGAAAAGTGAACTTTGACTATCCTACTGCGGTGCGTTTTCGCTGTATAGAATGCGGAATATGTTGCGGCGACACAAAAGAAAAAACTAGACATGTTCTCCTCTTAAAAACAGAAGCTGAACAGATCGCCACAGCAACTTTGCAACCAATCTCCAAGTTCGCGGTGAAAATCAAGGATAAAGCGCCTTACAGCTACGAAATGAGAAAAACGGCGGATGAGGGAAAATGTGTCTTCTTAAAAAAGAATCGTTGCACAATTTACTCTGTGAGGCCTTTGATCTGCAGGTTTTATCCGTTTGAACTCAAAATTCTAAATAGCCAAAAATACACGTTTCTTTACACGGAAGAATGCCCAGGCATAAACAAAGGCCGGATCTTAAGTGAAAACTATTTCAGAAAATTGCTTCGACTGGCACGCGCTAAAACTAGGCAGACAGCAGATTCAAATAGAGAAAACTGAATTAGTAGGATGCAACCGGAAAAGCAGCTTGATTCCTATGGTCGCGATGGCTATTTTTAGGCATACTGGATACTATCGGCCGTTTTTGATTGTACTTGTATCCGCACTCGCATTCGAAGCCAGAGATTTTGCCGCCTTTACCTGAAATAGGGTGCCATTTGTGACCGGAGCATCGGGCATTTTTCTTGTGGATTTTCCATAACGTTTTTGCGTCATTAAAAGTGATTGGCACGTGGCGTTTCGCTGAGGTTACATACCATAATAGGCAGCACGCGAAAGACGCCCAGATTACGGGTAGGATTATGATGGGTATATCCAACATCTTTTCACCTTGTGCATTTATGTTCTACAGCCATACAATATGTCTATATTAGTACATATTATTAAAATGGAATATAACATCTTACGATATAAACTTTACTGTCCGTTCCGACCATGAACAATAACTCTACAACTGCTGCAACACATCAGCCTTCTCCAAAATGTAACCACAATAATGGCACTTCAACCACAGAGGTTCCTCACTCTGGACGTAGAACCTAGCTGCAATAGGCTCGTTGCTGTTGCTTACGCAAGCGGGATTCACACACTTTATAATGCCTTCAATGATTTTCGGCAACTTAACCTCCAACTTCTCCACAACATTATAATCACGGATAATGTTGATAGAAGCATGAGGCGCCACCAATGCAATCCTGTTAACTTCCTGTGAATTAAGCGCGCGCCCCTCAATTTTCACGATATCCTTAACCTTGAAGCGTTTGCTCGGAACGTTGATGGCAATGGTCATAACCCTCCTTTCGCGTCCTGTTATTCCCAGGATTTTAACAACGTCTAAGGCGTATCCGCCGCTTATATGATCAATAACTGTGCCATCCTTAATTTTTGACACTCGCAATTCCTTGTCGCTCATTCCAAAACTCTCCGTTAAGAGC
>CAZXCX010000062.1:0-2658 GCA_964639375.1 uncultured Candidatus Bathyarchaeia archaeon | reverse complement strand
TTTCTGCGCGCCTATTCGACCTGTTTTCTATCCGCTTCCCACGACGATTATATCGAAGTCAAAGGCGGTTACTCCTGTAATGCTTGCGCTAACGCTTAAAGTTAACGTCACTTGGAGATTTTCGCCCGCCTTGATTGATTGACCATTGTAGTCCCAACCCAAAGTCAGGTAGGTGGAAGCGACTGACGGATTCCAGTTCGATGTGGACATACTCAAGGTTACAGCGAAGTTTCCCTCATTGAAAAAGTACATCACAAAGCTTTTTTGGACACCTGGTTCTAATATTCCCCACTCAATTCCATTCACTCTGTTTGTTGAGCTATCATCCCAATAAGCTCCAATGCCGATGACCTTCAAACTTCCAATGTTGAAGATTGTACTGCTTGTTTGGTCATTTGGCTCAACTTGGCTGGGGTTCGCGCCACTTGTCTGATAATTTGACGTAACCTTGATTAGCGTTAATCCAAATAGGATTCCAGACAGAAGCACCACAGCTACTATTGCAAAAATGAGTTTCGCCATTCTTCTTCGTTTTGTGACGAAACCACGTAGTGTTTCGTTCAGCTTTTTCAGTGGGAACTTTTTCTCCACCTTATCTCCTCTCTACGACTTAGCCTTTGCTTACTAAGATATAGGGAGATCTTGTTTTAAGTTTTTTGAGAGTCGTTTTTAGCGATCTGCAAAGTTTGAAACGAAGTTGCGAAGGGTTTTTTGAAGTTTGCAAAAGCAAATTATTGGAGTCACAAGTCTATTATAGTGTGCCTACAAACTTGGCGAAGAACCTGACGAGTTTTTCGCTTTTCAATCGCAGATTTAGCTTAGAAATCAAGGTAAGGACGCTTGCAGTTGCGTGACTGAAAAGGCAGAGTGTCTGCGTTTTAGTGCTTAGTGGCGTCTAAAATTATGTAGAGGACGTTGTTTCCGCGTAGTAAAACGTTGCCGTAATTTGTGAGCAGCTGCTCTTGCTTGTATTCAGTTGCTCCTTCCAGAAGTATGTTCATGTGCCCGTCGCATTTAATCATCTTTCCCTTGTATTCGCAACCGTTCTTGAGGACAACTTCAATGTTTCCGTGTAACTGTTTGACAAGGACGTTTAATGGCTTTTTGCTTGGTTCCATTATAGCACCGTGTTCTATATGAGTCGATATATGCATATCCACAATCCATCACATATAAAAGTTTTATCCACCACCAACTTTGAACTGAAATTTAACACCAATCATAAGTTAGAAGACCCAACTGAGCTGAATAAGAGGATAGAGACGAATCTAATGATAGAGTGGAATTTAGCTAAGAAAATGACTCTTTGGCACTATGAAGATTTGATAATGAAAATGTTTAGAGTGCTCTCTTACAATTTCGTAAAGGAATACTACAATCATAACATGAAAGAAGCTAACATGAAAACATGCTTTGATAGAAAGGGAATCAAAATAGGTCCTTTCAAGTCAATGAAAGGATTAGTTCTTTGGGCAAAGTGTTTGCCAAAAATCATTGAAAGTTAGGAAAGATCACAAAATTAAGTTCTAAGAAGAATCCAGACAGAATTTAGAGAGAAGTAAGACAAAAGTAGAGGAAATAATACCGGAAAAACTTTCACATGGAAAGTCTTAAGCTTCCATTAAAAGCTCTCGACTGACGTGAGCAAGTAACGCTAAATTGAAACTATTTAATTCGCGTTATAGTGACTTTGAAATTTGGAAGCACAAAAATAATATAGAGTATCCGAAATCTTGTTGGATTGAGGTGCCGTACACATCAAAAGCAAAATCAGCAGCATAGGCTACGTCAACAAAATTCGAGACAACATCCTCAGCATCAGACGAAAAAACCTTTCACCCTTATATGAAGACTTGAAAGCCGCTGACTGCGTCGTCTGCGCAGGATCAGGTAGATCACTTCACTCACTAAACGCGGCAATGAGCCAAATCGCCCTCAGCCAAATAGGCTGGAGAAACAAAGTAGTGTTGACCCCAGACGACCCTGGTTTCCCAGGCAAAAACATGTACGACGCTGCGGCTGACCTTCAACGACGCTACAAGAAAACCCTGCTTTTAATTAATTCTGGCAGCGGCTATTCAGACGACCCTTTAGTTATGGCTCAGGATTTAGCACGGTACATTGAAGAAAAGAAAACATCCAAGTTCACAATTGGCTTGATGACGTCTAGTTTAGAATCTCCACTGGCTCAGATAACTCGCCAATACGGCTACGTAGTTCATATTAAAGGACGGGGAAAATCCAAGCCCTCATTCGAGTACAGCGAAACAGGCATGATGGGGGACGTGTTCGAGTTAGGCACGCTCCAGCTTTTGTGCATGATGATTGAAGCCATATTTAGAAATTTGGAAGCAGAGGATGTGTTCCAACTCTGTAAAGAGGAGTTTGAAAAGATAGGCGCCATCATAGACGCTAACGTAGAGTCGGAAACCTACATGCAACTCGTTGACCTGTTGGAAAAGCGAACCAACGTGTTCATAGGGGGAAAAGGCACCGCAAACGAAATTGCCAAAATGACCGGCGTAAGACTTTTCCACATTAAAAGTTTCTTAGGTGACAACGTGTACGTGACCAGAGGCGTTAACACGCCTCACCCGAGAGCCGGAGACCTTGAAATTCTGATGTCTTTTTCCGGCGAAACCAAACCTGTAATCATCT
>CAZXCX010000061.1:0-5732 GCA_964639375.1 uncultured Candidatus Bathyarchaeia archaeon | reverse complement strand
GGAAGGCGCCGTGCGTGTTGGCTTGTGCTGAAAAGGCTATTTGGTGCGTTTGGAATCCACGCTGAAAACTGTGCTTTTGTTTTTATGCTAGCTAAATTCTGAAAAGGCGCACTCTATTCTCAATACGGGTGGAATTTGAACCCCCACCAAAGTGGAGATGTCGCCCGCACAATAGGCTCAAAATGCTGCAAATCATACTGTACGGTGCTTACTCGCGACATCAAGGATGCGGTCGCCGCTTCTTCCAAGTCAGGCAGCGAATCTGCATTCTAGCCTTTAAATAAGGGGGGCTATAGTTTTTTCGAGCAACAGTTCCGAGCACACGGCACTCGTAAGTTGTTGGCAGCAACTAGCCGCAACAGGAAGCAACCAATTTACTGAAGGTGACGGTATTGTTTTGGGGCTGAAACTGATTCGTAGTAATGTTGTGCATATTCCTAATAAGTATAGTTATGTCTTCACATGGATATGTTTTGAGGATTCGCTACGTTTATTACTGCTAGCCTATATTGAATAAACTGACAATCAGGGATGTAACCGATGTCGAAGAAACCGCAGTCAAAAGACGAAGCGCTGGAAGCTTTAGACTTCATAGTTAACGTTCTCAAAGAACATGAAAAGGACCTAGATAGACTGATAAACGAGTTGGGTACGGTTACAGCGGCGCTGGGCGACACTGGCGAGTTAAGCTCTAAAGTGGAGAAGGTAGAGGCAAGAATAAGCGGCTTGCAAAATGAGATAAGTAACCTGATTAACTACTTGTCCACATCACCTCGCGAAGCTCCTGTCCTGACTGAAGCGCAGAAGGCTGAAGTGGTGCAGGCTAGTATGATGCATGGTCCGCCTGTGATTTTGCGGTGTAAACAGTGGGAGGATTTTCAGACTCTGGCTTTTCAGGCTCAGACGCTGTCTTTCATGGTTAAGGAGGCGGAGAAGACCTTTCAGGCTGACGCACTCAAGAGTAATCAGATTATAACGTATAGCGGTGAGCTTCCCAAATTTGCGGCGCTTTTGAAGATGTGGTTGTCTAAGCAGTTGGATATTCCTGAGAAGAAGATTTTGGAAGGCGTCTTGGCTATAGGCTAAGCGTTTGTGTTTGTAGTTTAGTTGTAATGCGCAATACTTTTATAAGTGTATAATATCTTAAGTCTTATGACGCAATGTGGAGGGCTAATTGAGGTTGAAGGCTACACCAACCAGCCAACAGAAGTTTTTCCGTTCTCGAAGCCTTCTCCTTTCTCCTCGATGACGGATTGGCAGTTGGACAGCCAACAAACAATGACAAAAGCCCTCCAACATAAAATTACACGAATAAAAGGCTGAAAATCATGGGCAAAGAAAAAACGCTACACCGTGAAGTCCACGAAGAAATGACGAAATTCGAAAAAACAATGGAAGAACTACATCTCCTCAAATGCGTTTCAAAAGACCTGAAAAACTACAGAAAAATGATCAAACTGAAAAAATACGACTAAACGTTGGTGCTCTCACGGAGCCTACTTCATCCCTTATATGCATCTTGAACTTGGGCTTTAGGTTTTTGGGACTGAGGTTACTCTCTGAGGCGCTTGCCCCTCCTCCCATATAGGCGAAAATGTACAGGTTTTATACGTTAACTCATACTCTACAAACCTATATCAGCAAAACCATACGCATTGAAGTATTTGTCAAGAAATCTTGCATTATTTTATGGCTTATGTCTATTCGACGAGTTTGTTTTTTGCCTGTTCGATTAGGTTTAATGTTTGCATGCGCCATTTTTCAAAGTTTTCCGGCGTTTCAGGGTAAATGTCGTAGTGTTTTTGGACTTGCCTCATCATTTTGACCGTGAGCCTGAGCTTGTTCAGGAAGCGCACGCGTTTTATGCCTCTGAACACTCGTCTTGCGGTTTCGGTTATGTTCAAGTGGAACTCATCGCCCAAACCAGCTTTCAGCACATCATCCTCCGTTAGCAGTTTACAGCCCATTCCATAGTTCAAGTCCGCGTCGTTGCTCTTTATCAGCAGCATACGAAAGACATCTAGGCTTGCCTGCTTTTTCCCGTAGGATTCCATGTACATCTTGTTGTAGGGCCACAGCGCTTTCTGCGTGGGTTCGCCTTTCTCCAACGCCGCCGCGATTGTTTTTCCAGCGTAAAAGCCGCTAAGCATCGAAGGTCCAATGCCGCCGCCGTGTATCGGGTTAACTAGGGAAGCCGCGTCTCCAGTTATTATCACGCCATTTCCAACCATGTTATCAAACGGCCTCCGCGTAGGGTCGAACCATGCACCACCATGCAAAAGCAACGAATCCTCAAAAACGGCCAAAGCCAAAATGTGATTGTAAAACTGCTTTTTCGGGTTGGGAAACTTGCCGCGCATGCAAATGCCCAAGCCAGCGTTTACTTTGGCTCCGCCTTTCGGGAAAATCCACGTGTACCCTCCAGGCGTCACTTTCTGGTTCAGATAGATGTCGCAGTACTTCGTGTTTTCCGTTTCCTGCTGGAGCTGCCGTATTTCTCTGTAGCAGGCTTCCACATCCTCGTTCGCAATTTCACGTTCTATGCCCATCTCCGCGGGAAGCTTGTGCCGAACTACGCCGTTGAAGCCGCTGGCGTCCACCACAACCTTGCTTTTCAACTGCACAATCTTGCCCTTAGCGTTTTTAGCTGAAATTCCCGTTACGAACCCCTTTTCAAACGTGGGCTCCAGAAACAGTGTGGAATCCATGAGCGTAGCGCCTCTGTCGACTGCTTTATCCAGCAGCCACTGCCCAAAAAGCCGCCTATTCAAAATGTAACCGACAAAATCCTCATGAGCAATAGTAAAAATTGTGTTCTGGTCCGGCGAGAAAATCCTGATGCCCTCAATCCGCTTCTCAAGCTCACCGCCACTTGGCTTCTCCAAACCCAAAGTCTTCAGGTGATGTTCTCCGAGCGCGTCACCGCAAACCTTCTCTCCGACCTCCTCTCTCTTCTTTCTCTCAACCAAACATACTTTCAAGCCCTTTTCGGCGAGGGTTTTCGTGGCTAAGCAGCCTGCTGTTCCAGCGCCAACCACTATGGCGTCAAACTTTTCCAACGTGATTGCCCTCCGTGAACATGTGATATATTTTCTATACCTTGTTGTATAAGTAAACCCTTATAAACTATGAAGTAAGCTACTCCACACCAAGTGTAACGCAAATGAGTACTCAACTACCGCTTAGCGCCGAGTTCCGCAAGCTCGTAGAAGCCCGCTTAGAGCAAACGCTTAGGGGCATAGAGGACACGCTCAACCAAATACTGCAAAAGCAGGAGATAACCCCGAAAGAACTCAAAGAAGACCTGAAAAGCTTAGAGGAAAACTTTAACCTCCTCTTCCAAAAATGGAGCCTCGAAATCCTCTACACACTCTTACTCAAGAATGCCGCTGGCTTCGGTGAAATCAAAAAAATCCTAGGCGTCAACTCGCGCACACTCTCAGACAAGCTTAAAATGCTTGCCAAACACGACTACATAACAAGAACCGTTGACACTGGACCGCCCTTAAGAGTGGAATACGCTCTCACCAGAAAAGGGAAGAACACTGTGCTTCTCGCCCTGCCTTTACTCTACTATTCAAGCTCCACATGAAGCAAAGTTGCAGATAAGGCTTCTCAACTGTTGATTTACGCGACTAAACCCCTTTTCTTAGTGTTTATCAGTTTTTTCAGAGGTAGATGTATTTTTGTTGTCTCCTTTACGGTTTCAAAAATCATGCACGTAAGCGTTTTCTCAAGTCCCTTTATGAGCCGCAAATTATCGACTACGAATTTTCCAATAGACTCCACATTCTCTGCTCTGAGCTTTATCAACAGGTCCCAGTCGCCCGTGATGATGTGCACTTCCTGCACTTCTGGAAACTTGGCGATTTCTTCCGCCACGGCTCTCTGCGAGACTGGAACATCATCCGCCTTTGCCCTGTAAGAAACAGAAGCCAGAATGAACGCCGCTGTACCTGAATCCAGCTTTTCAGGGGCCAGAACAGCTCTGTACTCTCGTATGATGCCGAGCTCTTCCATACGCTTTGTCTTCGCGAAAACCGTGGTGATCGGCGTGTTTATCCTCTGGGCGATCTGCCTAGCGGTGAGCTTGCTGTTCTCCTGTATCAACGCTAGTATTGCTATGTCCTTTTCATCAAGTTTTACCGTCATAATTGTAATTATTACAGTTATCCAGTATAAAAGCTTGTAGTTTTTGGAAAAATTATAACATTTTTTATAAAAAATTTATTATCTACCTTCCACATGTGTTTTATTCAACAGACATTAAATCGAGCGAAAAAACTTGACAAGCGAACAAGCCTTAATCCAAAAAAGCATATCGCTGACTGAATTGCCAAAATCCTTAGACCAGCTTTCAGAAAGCGAAATTGAAAGAAAATCCTGCATAGGCAAAGTGATGACCTACACACTAAAGAATCTCACATCACAGTTTGTGGACAGAGGCTTCCAGTGGCTGTTGCCTGTAGCTCTTTCCCAATCCACTGATCCCCTGTGGCCTGACGCAGGCGCCTCCATCGAAAAACGTATTGAAGTGGACATTTACGGAAAAACAGTCCGAACTACCACAAGCATGATAATCCACAAGCTGATTGCCTCTTCTTTGGCTTACCCGAAACTGTTCATACTGTCGCCTAACATTCGAATAGAAAAAGCCGAACGCGCAAAAACAGGTAAACACGTGTACGAATTCACACAGTTGGACTTCGAAGCAAGAGACGCATCCTCAAAAGATGTGATGAGCTTGGTTGAAGATGTGATCTGCAACTTGGTTACAAGCCTGAAATGCGACGTGAAAGACGAGTTAACCTCGTTGTGCAGGTGTGATACGCTAGAATTTCCTAAGAAGCCGTTCAAAGTCTATGACAAGCAAGAGCTAGAAGCCAAATATGGAGAAGACTGGGAAGCGCGCATTTCAATGGAAAACAGTGATCCAGTATGGGTTACAAACATTCCACGTGAATTCTACGACTTCGAAGACTTCAAAACTGGCAAATGGGACAACTACGACCTGTTCCTGCCCCAATATGGCGAAGTGTTATCTGGCGCCAAAAGGGAATGGGAATACGCAAAGATACTCAAAAAAATTGAACGCGACAAGATCAATAAAGACAACTATGCGTTAGTCCTGAAACTAGCGAAACAGGGAAAACTGAAGCCCACTGCAGGTGGAGGAATAGGCATGGAACGCTTAGTAGGCTGGATAAGTGGTGTCAAGCACATAGCTGAGACACAACCGTTCCCAAGAGTGCCGGGAACAGTTCACGAATTATAAAAGTCAAATGTGATGAAAGGATGAATGGGTATCTTGAAGCTTTACAACCAAAACTGAGCGAAATTGGCTATCAGAAGCTGTCCGCGATAGCCAGTACTAAAGTTCACGAATTCATTGCTAAAGCTAGTGACCTCTGTAACGCCGAGAAAATTTTCATCTGCAGCGATTCTGCTGAAGATATCGCTTATGTTCGGCAACAAGCGATTGACACTGGTGAGGAAAAAATTTTGGCGCTGCCGGGGCACACTATCCACTTTGATGGTGTTTATGATCAGGGGCGAGACAGAGAAGCCACCAAGTATCTCGTGCCCAAGGGAATTTCCCTCAGCAGTGCCCTTAACCAAATTGATCGGCAGGAAGGTTTGGCAGAGGTAAAAGGTTTACTTAGGGATTCAATGGAGGGCCGCACAATGATTGTTCGCTTCATTTCCTTAGGACCTCCCAACTCCATATTCAC
>CAZXCX010000060.1:0-5766 GCA_964639375.1 uncultured Candidatus Bathyarchaeia archaeon | reverse complement strand
AATTAGAAGGGGAACGCAACTGCAAAATCTTCTGAGAGAGAAAATTTGGCCCTTCGAACCGAAAGAAATACATGGAAGAATAGCTTCTCCGCCACAGCTTCACCCTTGTATTTTTGACCTATCAACTAAGAATAGCGATCTTGCCACTCATAAAAGTCTTGAAAGCACTGAACAAGACAAGGATTCTTCACAGTATATTGATTCGACAACCACGGATTACAAGCTAATGGTAGAGGAGATAAGAAAGCGTATAGGGTTTACAACGTTGCGTTTCCTTTCTTTAGAAGAAATGGTCAAAGCAGTAATCGAAGCGCCAAACAACAAGAACCTGAAAAGAGAAGACTTGTGTACGTACTGCTGGACAGGAAGCTTTTGATTAGTTGTGGATTGATGAAAAACTTTCTAGAAAACTACTTATCCCAAAAACTTGAAAATCCTCAATTTTCGCTTTTTATTGGTTGGTGGACCGAGCCAGACTTGAACCGTCGACCTTTGGCTCGTAAAACCAATTTTTTATCCATTTTAAATCAACCCGCGGCGCCCTTAAGCATAGAAGAATAAAAATGTTACAGGAGAATTGTTTTGGAAGAAAGGTCTAATGCCAACAGAATAATCGAAGCAGGGTTTTCCCCTCTTGAATTGGCAAGTAAAGCTGAAAATTGGCAAACAACGGGTAAGTCGGATAAGATACTTCAAACTTGATCTCTTCAAGTAGATTCTTCTAAACGAGGCAGTGTAAGGTTTTTTCAATGATAAGTGGCACATATTTTTTGTTTTGAGAAACTGGGGGTTAATATCTTTCTTCTCCCTTTTTGAATCTTATAACTAATCGGTTCGTCAACTAGCTTATTTGTTCTCCCCTGTGCTTAAAGCAGTCTACTTTTCAAGAAAAAATGTGAACATTATGTTGCCAAGAATGTAAAGAACAAATTTTTCGGAAAAACAAGGTTAGATAAATATGCTGGTTTCAAATATCTTTTAAATAAAAAGCGGGGTCAGTTAACTACGAAAATTGTCGGATGCACACAAGAAAGGGGTCAAGGTGAGTAAATGAAGTATGTACTCGTCGTTGGGGATGGAATGGCCGATTACCCCATTCCTGAATTGGGAAACATGACTCCCCTCCAAGCAGCACATAAACCAAACATGGACGCGATAGCAGCCAAAGGCCGAAACGGTCTTCTCAGAACAGTACCCGACGATTTAAACCCGGGCTCAGATACGGCAATCCTTTCGATTCTAGGATACGATCCCATGCGGTTTTGCACGGGCAGAGGAGCCTTTGAAGCAGCTTCCAGAGGTATCCAACTGAAGGAAAATGACGTAGCATTTAGATGTAACTTGATAACAGAAAAGGATGGAATCCTAATTGATCATTCTGCTGGTCACATAACGAGCAGGGAAGCCGCCAAATTAATAGAATCCTTAAAGAAAACTTGCGAGAAACCTAATGAAATCGAGTTTTTTTCTGGATTAGGCTACAGACATTTCCTGATTTTACGGAATTTTGCAAATTCTCATCTAATTGAATGTACTCCACCCCACGATGCAGTAGGCGCCGCCATCTCGACAATCTTGCCAAGGGCTAAATCGGTAGAAGTAGAAAAAACGGTAGCCCTACTGAAAAAAACAATTCAGGAATCTAAGGGGGTTTTAGAGGCGCACCCAGTCAACATTGCCCGACAGAAATCTGGCAAAAGACCCGGAAACATGATTTGGCCTTGGGGTGGTGGCAAGAAACCAAACATGCCTTCGTTCAAGGAAAAATACGGTTTGAAGGCAGCAGTCATATCCGCTGTAGACTTAGTAAAAGGAATCGGAAGTTCCGCGGGTATGAAAATTATTAATGTTCCTGGGGCCACTGGCTTGTATGATACAAATTATGAAGGCAAAGCAGACGCTGCGCTAAAAGCTCTTGAAGACAATGACGTGGTTTTTGTCCACGTTGAAGCACCTGATGAAGCAGGACACGCTAGAGATTATAAGCTAAAAGTTAAAACGATAGAAGACTTGGATAATAGGCTGCTTGGCAGAATTCTTGAAGGCTTGAAAGAACCGTATGCAATTGCTATCTTGCCAGATCATCCAACTCCCATTAGAATTGGAACACATACAAAAGACCCGGTACCTTTTACAATTTATTCTCCCTTTCTGGATTCTGATGGCGTTCAAAAGTTTGACGAATTCTCTGCAAGGAAGGGTTCCTTTGGTATAGTAAAACAAAAAAACCTCATGTCACTTCTCCTTTCTTCCACTCCAAGCAGCAAATAATCACAAATATCAAACAAAATTCAATTAGAAATAACAATTTTGCTCGATTCTATATCAGTGAAGCATGGGAAATTGCTTTAAAAACTAAAACTCTTATGATTCATTTTGAATAGATGGCGAAGCGCCAGATGGACCTTAGAATAGAAACGTTGCTTAGTAGCGCGGTTCAAAGAAATAAGTCCGTGATCGGATTCTGAAAAGATTCTGGGTAACCTTTATCTCAAAGTAGTTGGCTTTATAGAGAATATAGAGAACAATGGAACGAATATACTCCGTTTTTTTTATTCTTCTGTTAGTTGTTCCAATTTTGCTTAATTCTAGTTTTCTTGTCTTCGCTTCTACGAAAAAACAATCACCAGACATATTCGTGGGCGTAGACGTGGCTTACGAAAACCTTACTGAAATCAAAAAGCTAATTGACGAAATCAGTCCATACACAAATCTTTTTGTGATTGGATGCACAGGAATAACTCAAGACATAATTCGGAACGATACGACTGGACGTATAATAGCTGAAAATTTCACGAAAATCAATGAGACTTGCCAGTACGTCTACGACAAAGGCTTATCTTTCATAATCTACCGCGAAATTTTTCCTCAAACCGAATGGCTTGAAGACGCCAAGAAAAGATGGGGAGACCATTTTTTGGGATTCTATGCCTATGATGAAGTTGGCGGATGGCAAGTGGATCTTCGAAAATATAGGGTAGTTTATAACGCAGATAATTACACTGATGCCGCGAGCAAATTCGTCGATGGAATGAACCGGATTCTGAAATTGTACACTCAACAGTATACTAACTCTACGAATTTTCCTTTGTTTACTTCCGACTACGCCCTCTACTGGTTTGACTATAAAGCAGGGTACGACGTAGTCCTTGCCCAGTTTGGTTGGAATTACAGCAGGCAATTGAATGTAGCACTCTGCAGAGGCGCAGCCAAAATGCAAAATAAGGATTGGGGCGTCATGATCACTTGGAAATATGATGACCCACCATACATCGAATCGGGCGGAGAACTCTACGAGGACTTGATACTAGCTTACGAAAACGGGGCAAAATACATCGTCGTCTTTGATTCAAACGAGAACTACACTAAAGGAATTTTGGAGAAAGAGCATTTAGAAGCTTTAAAAGAATTCTGGCAATACATACAAAATAATCCCAGAAAGAGCGTCTCATCTAGTGATAGAGTTGCGTACGTTCTTCCCAAGGATTATGCATACGGCTTTCGCGGACCAAATGACAAGATTTGGGGATTATGGGAAGCAGACACCTTTTCAGAAATACTCTGCTACAAGCTCAGCATTATAATGGAAAAATATGGGTTTAAGATGGACATAATTTATGATGATGGATTAGAGCCTGGCAGTGCATATGGATACAGCAAGCTTATTTCTTGGGATTCACCGTTTCCCTTTTTTCCGCTACAATCTACGCTTTCACCAGAAGCCCGGTCGAATTCATTCTTAAATACAGTTTTCGCTTGCACTATGGTAGCTGGAGCCGCAGCTATAGTAATTGCTGCAGCGGCACTTGCAGCCAGAAAAAGCGATAAAACAACTAGAAAGAAGACCATAGCTTCTAATAGCAATTAAAAGCAACAAAAAATAGTAGAAAATACTAAAAAGTCACCAATTTTCTAAATCTGAGCGATTTTTAATGTGTCAGTTTCTTATCTGCATCTACGATTTGAAAGTCGCTCTTGGGCGTTTGTTCGTTTTCTGCATTGCCTAGAACGTGATTGCAGTAGGGACAGACATTCACAAGCCTAGTTTTTCCGCCCTCAAAGTTAAGCATAACTAGAGGTGTGCTGAACACTTTCTTGCAGCTGGGGCAGGAGATAACCATGCTGTGGTCGCCGTTGTTTTTTTCCTTTGTTTTTCGCTCTTCGCGGACGACTGGTCGAGGTTGGGGCTGGGGCTTTAGCTCTTGTTTGGGGGCTGGTTCTGAGGCTTTGTCGATTTTCCTCGTGAAACTTAACGCTATGAAGAAGATGCTCAGGGTCATTGGCACGCCTAGACCAACGTAAATCAGCTGCGTATAGAAATAGTACGAGTCAGCCCATGCTGGGTCGAACTGCAAGCCGAAATTGTAAAGCTGGCCGTGAACGAGCATGTCAAATCTGGTTAACAAGAACATAACAATAACTGCGCTGACAACCCAGATAGCTAGGAAGATGCGATAAAACCACGGGCTACTCATTAAACGGTTTGCGCTCATTTTTATACCTAAATTAAGAGTTTCTGGTTGCAAACAAAAGCGTTATGAACCGAGAATCCTAACTCTAGATTAGTCGCAACTCGAATAACGCATGACGGAAAGCGAGATGTCAAAATGAAATCAGCTGCAAAGCAAATAGCCAAGCAGAGAATACAAGTTCTTTTCCAACAAGCTAAAAACGTCTACAAAAGCAATCCTCAGCTCTCCAGCCGCTACATTGCAACTGCCAGAAAAATAGCTATGGCCGCAAAAATACCCTTACCAACAAAGCATAAGCGCCAAATCTGCAAAAACTGCAATGTGCTGCTTGTGCCGGGTGACAATTGTCGCGTGCGCATAAGGCAGAAAAGGGAACCCCACGTTGTGATTACGTGTCTAAGCTGCGGCTGCAAAACGCGTATACCCTTGAAAAAGAAAAGGGAGAAAACCAAACTTGAGCAAGATAACTACCCGAATGAAACGCCACGTCAGGCATAAGCTGAAAGACGAAAAGCCTACCATATGGATCGGCAAAGACGGCTTGACTCCTCAGCTTTCGAGTGAGATTGAGAAACAGCTGAATAAGAACAAGATGCTTAAAGTCAAGATTTTAAAAAGCGCGTTGCAACAGGAAACCGCGAAGGCCATCGCGACGAAGGCTGCTGAACAGGCTGCCGCGGCGTTAGTAGAGGTCAGAGGGCACGTTTTCATACTTTATAGGCGCCACAAAAAGTGAAAGCCTTTATATTTAGCTTCATGATTTTACTGCAAGGAAAAACCAAAAGGAACCAAGCATCTTGACAACTCCTTACGACGTTCCAGCATACGAATTTATTGAAAAACTAGCCAAATACCTAAGGGAAAACGTTGACGAGGTGCAACCTCCAGCATGGGCAAGCGTGGCTAAAACTGGCACTCACGTGGAAAAACAACCGCAAAACCCCAACTGGTGGTACATACGCAGCGCTTCAATACTGCGTAAGGTTTACGTTCACGGTCCCATGGGCATAGAAAAACTGCGCGCTGACTACGGAGGAAGAAAAGACTTCGGCGTTAAACCCGAGCACGCGGTGAAAGCTGGTGGAAGCAGCATCAGAAAAGTCCTTCAGCAGCTAGAAGCAGCAGGCTTAGTTCAAACGACACGCCCTCAGGGAAGAACAATGGCTCCAAAAGGGCGAAAACTTCTTCAGGAAGTAGCTGAGGACCTGCAGAAAGAACTGGTGAAAGCGGTTCCTGAACTCAGGAAATATCAAGGCGAATGAGATGTCGGATGAAGAGCTTGAGGAGATTCGCA
>CAZXCX010000059.1:0-5776 GCA_964639375.1 uncultured Candidatus Bathyarchaeia archaeon | reverse complement strand
GCGCCATGGCAGCGCCGAGTATATGGCCAGAATTGTGCAGGGTCAAACGAATGTCAGGCGCTATGTCAGTGACGACGCCGAACCGAAGAGGAATCGTGTGTAAAACGCACTCGCGAACGTCCTTTTGATCGTAATGCGGTGTTACTCCCTGCTTGTTTGCCACATCCAAGTAGTCCAGCTGAAGCATCGTCATCAGGTTCGAAGTCGGCGCGGAACAGTAAACAGGTCCATCATAGCCGTACTTGTAAAGAAACGGCGCTAAGCCGCAGTGGTCAAGGTGAGCGTGGGTTATAACTACCGCGTCCAACTGGTCTATTTGAAATTCTGGGCAGTCAAACCTTGGAAAAGCCTCAAAAGGCCTTTGTGAGCCTGGGTTGATGCCGCAGTCCAATAGGACGCTGCTTTCTCTGGTTTTGATGAGGAAGGCTGAGCGACCTACTTCCTGAGCTCCTCCCAGCACGGTCATCCTGATGTCGCCGACCTCGTAAGCTTTCGGTCGGAAAATTCTTTCGCCTACGGTGCGAAGTATTCTCTCGCGTTCTTTGCTTTCTGAATGAAGGTAATGGCGCATGTGCGTAACAATTTTAGACCGTATCGGAGGGCTTCTCAAGACACGAGGACGCCACTTGGTTTTCTTTATAATCTCCTGCAGAACCGTGCCGTTTCTGCCGATAACCAAGCCTGGCTTCTTTGTTTCGATTATTATTTCGCCTAGGCTGGGGTCAAAGTTTATGTCTGTTATCTCCGCTTCTGGGGCGATTAATTCCCGTGCCATCTTTTCAGCTTCTGTTTCTGGAAGCCTAACCGAAGGGTCGGGGCGGACGACTATTCTTTTCCGTATTACGCCGACGATTTCTGCCACGATGCTGCTTTGATCAACCAAAATCTCTGGTCTCTTAGTGTAAACAGCAAGCATCGGACCTTCATATTCGATTCTTGTAACTTCTGCTTCTCTTGGAACGTGCTCAAGTATGTAGTGGCTTATTTCTATCTTGTCTTTATCTGAATTTCTCGCCACGATTCTTAACTTCCTTAACTTGCCAGAAGCTTGCTTTTCTCCTCGTTTGTCAACTCTCGATAACCGTTCTCGTCTATTACTGTGACGTTGTAACTGTCGCCGCTTGCAACATCACGCTTCATAGCCGCGTTAACAGCTCTAACAATCGTGGGCAACAACTCATTAACAGACATGTCCTCGCGGTACTTGTCTTCCAGTACACCGTAAGCAATAGGTGAACCAGAACCAGTTGAGACCACTTTCTCCTCCGTCAAACTGCCAAGAGGATTTAAATTAAACACATGTGAACCTGTCTCGTCTACGCCGCCTATTAGAACTTGCGTCGCCAACGGCACGTACCTGGCGGAGAACAGTAGGTTCGCGATAAGCCTTGCTGCAGAACTAACAGGCATGGGTCTGTTCATGTTGATTTTGTAAAGCTGCGCGTTAGCGATGAGTATGTCGACTACTCGCTGCGCGTCAGCGACAGTTCCTGCGATAGTCATACCTAAATGGTCATCGATTTTGTATACTTTTTTTCCGAATTTGTGGGCTACGTAGAAGCCCATAGTTACGCGGGTGTCTGAGGCTAATATGACGCCGTCTTTGCAGACGACGCCGAGGGTTGTTGTTCCTTTTAGGACTAGTTGGCTAGCTGCATTGTTCTGTGTCATTATTTTTTTGTCTCCCTAAAACTGAATTCTTAGAATTCCATCGCTAGGAAGTAGCAACATGTAATCTTTCTGTGAGATTTATTAATATTGCGGTTTGAAAATTCTGAATTAAACACCATGTCTACGTCGCGGCGATTCATAAGCTGATTGCAGCAAGAACATTGCAGAACAAATTTTCCGTTTAATGTTTACGTTTCTTAAAGTAGATTGCTAAGACTGCGCCGATCACGACCACCGAAGCCACAGGAGCCACCACAAGCGTTGCTGGAAACGGAACTTCCACGCTGAAGCTGACTGTTTCAGAGGCGCCCACGTTCCCAAACGTGTCTTTCGCGTAGACCGTGACGTTGTGCACGCCGTTGGTTAACCCGCTTATAGTGGCGTTGCCAGTGACGGTTACGTTGTCTTGACCGTCCAGACTGTAGCCCATCCAGTTAACCGGCTTATCCACGGTGAAAACCAGGGAAACACTGGACCCATTATACGCCTGGTTCACCGGCGAAATTACATCGATGACGGGCGGGACAGTGCCGTAGCCAACGGGCGTGTACACCTCATTTGTAGCGTGCCTCGTGACAGCATATCCTGGACTTGGAGGTGAATCGAACCCTAAGAAAACACTTGTCGAGCCTCCGATAGCGTAGATTTTATCATTCAAAACAGTTACGCCCATGAAAAGGCGGCTAATGTTTTTGCTGGGACCAAGAGTCCAAACATCTTTCTCCGGGTTATAGATGCGAAGAGATTCGTCCACGACGTAGATACGTTGTGGCGCCATTTCACCTGTCGTCATAAACACAGACCCATGGCTAACGCCGCCATTAGGAGGCCTAGCTCCTTCGCTCCACGTATCAGTTGAAGGATCATAAATCTGGAGTAAAGTTACGAAAACCGAGTCCCTTGGAGAGTCTTCATAAGAGCCGCCTATGTGGTAAATTTTGTCATCGAAGACAACTGCTGCACCATGCTTTACAACAGGCATACGCGCCTTGTTGGTCCATGAATCCGTGTCTTCGTCATAAACAGCAGGAACCGATACGCTTTTAGGATATACTGAAGCGCCACGTATAACGTAGATTTTTCCGTTTATCACAACACAGGTCTCTATAGAACTGGCGTTCGGCATTGACGCCTTGGTTTCCCACTTGTCCAGAGCAGGATCGTAAACCTCGGTGACTCCTGTGTAAGTCCCCGTTAACCCTTTTGCGGGATCACGGCCTCTTTCTCCGCCTATGACGTAAATTCTGTCCCTGAAAACTACCGTGGAAAAAAAGTATCTTGGAGTAGGCAGAGGCGCTCGGGTTTCCCAAGTATCTGTTGATGGATCATAGACCTCGTTTGCTTGCGTAGTGGTTCCGCCTTCTGTGTCTCCACCTATGCAGTAGATTTTGTTTTGGACAACTTCGAGGCGAAAAATGGCTCTCGGAGTCGGCATGGGCTTCTTGTAGGTCCAGGTGTCTGTTGCTGGATCATACTCTTCATTTGTGCCTACAATTCCATTCTCCGCGCTGCCTCCGATGGCGTAGATTTTGCCGTTCACCACCGCAACGCCTAAGCTGCTCCTTGCCACGTGCATCGGCTCTTTTGTTGCCCATGTGTCTTCGGCTGTGTCAGCTGAGGAAAACGCGGGCTTAGCCACCATTACGCATGACGCTGTCAGGAAGACGAGGGCAAGCAGCAGAGCAACGGTTTTTCTCATGCTAATCCCAGATGTTATACTAGGGTTGTTTCTGTGATTAAAGGGTTTTTGTCAAGGATTCTTGACTAAACGGGCTTTTTTTGGTCAAGATTTCTTGACAAACGGCATATTTGGAGCCTAATAGCCAATCAATACAGAAACCAGTAGAGGGAGTCTATCCCGTGGCGCTTCTCTTGGACCTATTTATAGTTCCTTTATATAAGGGGGTATAGTCTTTTCCGAGCATTAGAGTTTAGCGGATAGCTGCTGAATTCGAAAAGCTTTAAACCTTATGCTATGAATTTATGACTACGCAACGAATAGTGGTTGATTTGTCTTCACCCTACCATTACATGCAGCTTCCGAGAGAGGTCATCGTTGGAAAAGGAACCTTGACGCGCGTTAAGGAAGTTGTGCAAAGGCTCAGCTTAAGCGGGTCAGCCCTCATAGTTACAGGAGCAAAAAGCTGCGAGATTGCAGGAAAACAAGTTCGCGATCTCCTCGAGCAAACAGGCATGAACGTGGACACTCTTCTGGTTGAAACAGCAACGATCAAGGACGTTTTGATGGTTGAAGAGAGAATAAAAGATTGGAAACCACGCGTGCTCATCGGCGTTGGCGGTGGAACCAAAATAGACGCTGCAAAACTGAGTTCGTCTCGTCAGGGCATCCCGTTTATAAGTGTGCCCACCACTCTTTCCCACGACGGCATCGCGAGCCCACTGGCTTCCGTAAAAGGAACCGACAAGCCCTATTCGATCATGGCGCAGGCGCCTTTGGCGATAATTGCGGATACCGACGTAATTGCGCAGGCTCCATGGCGCTCAGTCATAAGTGGCTGCGGCGACGTGATCGCAAAGTTCACAGCGGTCAAAGACTGGAAGCTGGCGCACGCTGAAAAGGATGAATACTACGGTGAATACGCTTCTAGTCTTGCCTTAATGAGTGCCAGATTAGTAATACAGAACGCGGAGCTGATAAAGCCTGGAAATGATGAAGGCTTGCGGGTGCTCCTTGAGGGTTTAATAAGCTGCGGGGTTGCCATGAGCATCGCAGGAAGCAGCCGTCCCTGCAGCGGCTCAGAGCATTTGTTTAGCCACGCTCTAGATATGCTTCACTGCCCTCACGCAATGCACGGAGAACAATGTGGCGTGGGTTCAGTGTTGGCTGCTTATCTTCACAGGGCGAATTGGAAGCGAATCAGGGACACTCTCAAGCAGATAGGTGCACCCACGACAGCGGGCGAATTGGGCGTGAAAGACGAGGATGTGGTTAAAGCCTTAGAGATGGCGGCGACGATACGGCCAGAAAGGTACACCATTCTTCACAAGCTGAACCTTAATTATGAAGCGTGCGAAAAAGTTGCAAAAATAACGGGAATAATTAGTAGTTAACTTGTTAAAATTAGTCAAGTGTGCTGTGGCCGAATTGGGGCGAATTGGTTTGCCTTTTAGCTTTTTGTTTCTGGTTTTGGCTCAGCCTTAAAGGTTTCAACGAACTTGATTTCCGCCATTTCAGGCAGAAACTTTTGCACATCCATGGCGATGCCTCTTTTTGCGATTTGAACTCCTTCGATATAGAAGGTGTCTTCAGGCATTTCTATTGTTAAGGTTTTTTCTTGGATGGCGAATTTGAATTTTTCCGCTTCCACGACGGGGATTCTGCGGTGAATGAGGGCGGCTATTTTTTCTTCGTTGGTTTTGAGTTTTTTGTTCACTGTGACTTCGTAGATGAGGGTTTTTCCCGCTAGTGGCGGATTAAAGTCGAGAAGCACTCGTCCAGCGCCGATTGAGCGTATGGTGGCCATTTTTCCGTTATAGTCAACGCGCATTCCGATGGTGGGGTTGTGAACGTCTTTCGCTAAAAGCTGTTTCAGCGGGACGCGTTTGATTTTTTCTGGGTCTCTTGGTCCGAAGGCTTTTTCAGGTGGAATCTCAACTGACGTAGCCTTGTTTAGTTTCATGGTTGTTAGGCTTTCGTCTAATGTTTTTAGCACCCAGCCTTCGCCGATTACTACGAGTTTTGGCTCGTGTATTTCGCCTTCTTTGTGGAGGCGCTCTTTCTTGGCGGTTTCTTCAATTGTAGTGTCGAAAACTTCATTGGTTTCTTTCACTTTAGCCGTATAATTGATTAGTATGAAATCTCCTTTTTTCAGGGGCATCGTAAATCATCCTTTGTCTTGACGGGTCGAAGTTAAGTTTCACACGCTAATAAAAACTTTCCTTAAGCCGTAACTGCTGCGCTCTCGAAGGGCTACCCCCTCCCTTATATATACATTGAAGCTTTAGTTCACTTGATGGGTGATGAGAACGTCAAAGAAAAAAGCGAAGTACAAAAAGCTAACCACAGAAGAAGAAAGCGTCATCATCCACAAAGGCACGGAAATGCCCTTCACTGGCAAGTACTACGCGTTTTGGGAACGCGGCA
>CAZXCX010000058.1:0-5814 GCA_964639375.1 uncultured Candidatus Bathyarchaeia archaeon | reverse complement strand
ATTTGGAATTTGAAATGGTTAGGTTTAGAAAGAGTTTCTCGCAGATTTACGTTTATTATGAGAACGGTGATGACGAGCCTATTCCACTTTATTGTGACAAAGGCAAGGCAGGTGACCTGCAGGAAATCTGTGCAACTTTGAAAAATATGGTGTTTGTGTTGTCTTTTCATCCTAAGCATTCAGCGCTGAAGCAAGTGCGCGGCGCCATTATGAGACTTTCTTGAATTTGATGCCTTGATTTTCCAGCGTTACTTCGAAGACTTGGTTCACGTCGAAGTCAATGCCTAAGCTGTCGTATTCCTGTTCTGTCAAGAATAAGAGTAGCTTCGGTATGGCAAGTTGTGTTCTCTGTGGGAGAAAGGGCATCTGTTGCTGCATGGCTTGGATTATGTCTTGAGCCATTTTTGCTTCGTCTGATTGCGGTCTGACCACAAAGGACGAAATTGCCCGTTCTTCAACCAGTTCTATTCGTTTTCCAAGATTACCGTCCAAATCCCGTATTGATTCGATCTTGTTGACTCTAACTCGAAACATGTTCATTCACACTCGCTAAAGAATGCTCCAATCAAAGATTTAACTTATACTACGCCACGATACTGTTAAGTTAAGTTGCCCAGATGTCAGTGAGTGAAATTGCATGGCGATAATCCTTTTATCTCATTATGACGAAGTTTAAATTGTGCAGGAAAGCATGAAATGCCCAAAATGTGGAAGCCAAATGGAAAAAGGCAGTCTAGGTTATTCTGGCAGGACAGCTCTTCCAATTACAATCCTAAAGAAAGGCGATTTCGTTGGTGATAAAATTATTCCATTCTACTGCAAAAACTGCGGGTATATTGAGCTTTTTAGCGAAAAATTCTTGACAAGTCCATGACAATAAACGCTGACGAATCCATGAAGCATTCTGCTGCTGTAAGGTAACTCAACTTAACAGTATACTACGCCACAAAACCTTCGTTAACTTCGTGTTGAGGCTGGCAGAGCAGTTTTTCACGTTGTCAATTGTTTCGCTGTCTCAATATTTACGTATTTGCCTCTGAACCCTTGTAAAGACCCGAGAATACTTCTGATAACTTCCGTGGGTTTTGGGTTTTCGAGTTCCGTGAAGTTCTTGAACCTCACAAAGGTCATCATTTCTCTGCCCTGTGCGAACGCGCAATACTCCTCAAAAGTTTCAAAGCAGCTTTCTGCACCGTATTTTCTCCACAACTCCTCACGGTCTCCAGTTAACCGTTCAATGAAGTCTGCAGCTCCTCGGATTTGCATGATTGGCTTTTTGACGTAGAACAAGAGCCGTTGAGCGTTTTTGGGACCTACCTGATTTTTCCGCACGAAAGCATAAATGCCCTTGCTGGCTTTGTTGCTTCCGCGCAACCTGTTCCAGTATTTTTCATCAGCAATTAAGATGAAAGCATAACGCTCGCGTTTCATGAGTTTGGCTCTTCCTGCAGATTTCTAGAGTAGCCCTATCCTGAAATAACAGTTTCGGCAATCCCTAGCAACTATTATAGAGCAGTTTTACTCCATGTCCATTGGCAGGGGCTTCTGCTGAGCTACCCCTTCCTTACATATAAGAGAGTAGACAACCACAGAGACTGCCAGTTACGCGCCCTATTTCTTGTTCATTAAGTACTTATGTATGGCTTTGGCTGCTGTCTTGCCCGCACCCATGGCGCTGATAACGGTGGCTGCGCCAGTGACTACGTCGCCGCCCGCGTAAACGCCATCTAGGCTTGTTTTGCCGTTTTCATCAACCGGTATTGTGCCATGTTTGGGGTTAACTTCTAAGCCCGCGGTAGTTCTCTGGATTATCGGGTTAGGAGTTTGCCCAATGGCAATTATGACGGTATCGGTTTCCATAGTGAACTCTGAACCTTTAATTGGAATTGGCCTGCGCCTGCCTGACTGGTCTGGCTGACCGAGTTCCATGCACTGGCAGTCCATGGCTTTAACCCAGCCCTTCTCATCGCCGATAAACCGCAGGGGCGCAGCAAGGAACCTGCACACTAGACCTTCTTCCTCAGCGTTCTCTATCTCCTCTTTCCGAGCGGGCAACTCTTCCCGCGAACGCCTATAAAGCAAGCACACATCAGCGCCTAGACGCATTGAGGAACGAGCGCAGTCCATGGCAACGTTGCCGCCGCCGATGACCACGACGTGCTTGCCGACTCGTATGGGAGTGTCGTATTCGGGAAACGTGAACGCCTTCATCAAGTTAATGCGGATTAGGTACTCGTTGGCAGAGTAGATGCCGCCTAAATTCTCGCCTGGAACCCCCAGAAACTGAGGTAATCCAGCGCCAGAACCGATGAACACGGCGTCTATGCCGTTTTTCATAAGCTCTGGAATAGTATGCGTCCTGCCGATCATGTTGCCCACACGTAAATCGACGCCTAGGTTTTGGATGTAGTTCACTTCGTTTCTGACTATGGCTTTGGGTAAACGGAATTCAGGAATGCCATAAACCAAGACGCCGCCAGGCAAGTGAAGCGCCTCAAACATCACTACTTGGTGCCCGAGCTTCGCCAAATCAGCTGCAGCCGTAAGCCCAGATGGTCCAGCGCCAACAATGGCTACTTTTTTGCCCGTCGGTGGAGCTTTCTCTGGTATCTGAAAGCCATGGTCACGTTCCCAATCGGCTAAGTACCGCTCTAAGCGGCCAACGCTGACGGGTTCCCCAATCTTTCCGAGAACGCATTTAACTTGGCATTGTTCTTCTTGCGGGCAAACACGACCACACACTGCAGGCAAGGCGTTTTTCGCCTTTATAACAGCTATGCCCTCAGCATATTTCTTTTCTCTGATGCATTTGATGAATTCTGGAATAGGCACTTCCACAGGACATCCAGCCACACACTGCGGCTTAACGCATTGCAGGCAACGGCTAGCTTCTTCAAGAGCTTGCTCTTCAGTATAACCCAAAGCAACCTCGTTAAAGTTCTTAGCGCGAACTTTAGGATCTTGCTTAGGCATCTTAACGGCTTCTTTCTTTATCTTCGGTTTAGGCTTTGTTTCTGCCACACTTACAACCTCCTATTTCCCACAGTACCGAGTTCAAACGTTCTTCTGGAAGGAATAATCGCTGACGCTGAACCAGCCCATCGAAATCAACCTGATGCCCATCAAACTCTGGGCCGTCAATACATGCGAACTGCATTTTTCCGCCAACTGTGACTCGGCAGACGCCGCACATGCCCATACCATCAACCATTATGGGCGTCAAAGTCACAATCGTCGGAATTCCATAGGGCTCTGTTATCTCGCTAACGGTTTTCATCATAACAACGGGTCCCATGGCGACGCAATGGTCAAACTTTTCCGTTTTAAGCAATTCTTTCAAGAAATCTAGGCCCTGATAGCCCTTGGAACCGTCATCTGTAGCAACATAAACCTTATCGCTTATGGCTTTGGCTTCATCCTCCAACATAAGCACGTCTTTTATTCTGGCGCCTAAGACGGTGGTCACGGAGTTACCAGCTTCTTTCATGGTTTTAACCTGCAACAGCAACGGTGCAATCATCACGCTGCCTCCAACGCACAAGACCTTTCCGAACTTCTTAATCTCTGAAGGATTGCCCAAAGGACCAGTGACGTTTACTATACAGTCGCCCTCGTTTAAGAGGCCAAGCTCTTTCGTGGTCTTGCCAACCTCGTGAAAAGCAAAGGACACTGTGCCCTTTTTCGCCTCGTAACCGCAGATGGTCAACGGTATGCGCTCGCCCTTCTCGCCGACAATCAGTATAACAAACTGTCCAGGCTGAGCCTTCGCAGCGATGTCTGGTGCGTAAACTTCGAACAGCTGAATCTTAGGAGCAAGCTCCTTCTTGGATACTATTTTGTACGTTTTCCACTCGCCTCCGTCATTATTACAGCGCACTGTGGCATAGCCGCGATTTTCTTGTAGAAAGCATCCAGCTTCTCGTTGAATTCGTCAGAGCACCTCGGTGACGCTTCATAATACTCGAAACGATCAAGCAGATTCATCTTCTTCAACACATCCTTCAACACGTCCAAGTTGCGTTCCGCAGTGTCCCTGCCTTCTTCAAGTTTGCAGTCCTCGGCGGAACACACGGCGGCCATAACCCCGTCAAAACCGCATTTCAAAGCGTTGATAACGTGAACTGGATCCAACGCCTTAACGCATGGAACCTCCAAAGCCAAGATGTTCTTGCCCAAAAACGCGGTGTCAGGATTGTCCAGCGCTGAGAACTCTGACCACTGGCAAATGAATGCCAGAATCGCAGGCGCCTTGTTCTCGGCTTTCAGTTTAGCCACTGACTCGCCATAACGCTTCAGAACGTTTTCAAATTCAAAGCCTTTCACTTCGATAGCCTGATGCGGACAGACCAAAGCGCAGGCGCCGCAGCCTACGCAGTCTTCGTAGATTATGGTTGGCGTGGCAAAAGGTTCGGCTTTAATAGCGTCGTAGGGGCAGATGAAAACGCATTTGTCGCAGCCCACGCATTTCGTGGTGTCATAAACCGCTTTTCTGGAGTATTTCACCACTTTCAAGGCGTTTTTGTCGAACCCTAACTGCTCCAGAACGTTCCTGCTTAGCTGGAACCGTCTTGTGTTGATTTTTGTGCCTTCTTTGTAGCGGCAGAATGGGTCTTCACACTGGATTGAAACTATATTCTTCACGCCTGAGTTTAGCGTTTTGAAGATGAAGTCAGTTGGGATTCTGCCCGAACAGGGTAAACGTAACGGGATGTAATTCTCGACGCAGATGCCTTGCTCTGCCAGAATCTCTTCGGTTTCGCATGTGGAAGGAGAGTTTCCTCGGCACATCAAAACAAGCGTGTCACTATCAACTTTCTTTCTTACACAATCCACATAATCCACTAGGTGATCATAATCGTAGTAGGCAACCTCTATCGCGGCAACGGGACAAGCGCTGGGGCAGATGCCGCAGACCTGACATTTCTGTATGTCTATTTCTACCTTGTCCGCTTCACGGTCATAGTTTATGGCTTCATAGGGACAAATTGAATGGCAAACACAACATCGGCTACACAAATCTTGGTTAATTTCTACCACAGCAAGACACTTTTCACTCATCCGGGAAACCTCTTCCTTTCATTCCGCTCGTGCTTTTCAAAGCAGTAAGCGTATCAGCTTTGCTTATGGAAGCATGAAAAGGGTTTTTGGATGATATAATGTTTTCCCTCTATTTTCGGTAATACGGTCGTCGAATGTAACCGTATGCTTCGAGGGCTGCTGTAATGCCTTGACCAACCGCTGTTCCAACCTGTTTGACAGGATGATTCGTCACGTCACCAGCCGCATAAACGCCTTGGATGCTGGTTCGCTGAAAAACGTCGCTTTTTACGTATCCTTCATCGTCAACTTCAATTCCGGCATCTCGGGCGATTTGGCTGTTAGGTGCTTCTCCGACCTGAACGAAAACAGCGTCAACCGCCAATTCCCTCGTTTCCCCTGCCTTTTTGTCAAACATGACGACCTTGGTGACAATCTTTTCACCCTTGACTTCTCTGAGTTCAGTGTTCAAGAAAACCTGAATGTTCTTTTTGGAAGCTATGTCTTTCACGAGGGCTTCTTCAGCGCGAAAAGCGTCTCTGCGATGAACCACTGTTACTTGTGCAGCTATGCCTGAAAGGTAAAGAGTGGTTGTGGCTGCGGAGTTGCCGCCGCCTATAACGAGAACACGTTTGCCCTTAAATAATGGGCCGTCGCAGACGCCGCAGTAGCTGACGCCTCTTCCGCGGAATTCTTTTTCGCCTGTGACGCCGATTTCGCGGTAGTGGGAGCCCGTGGCGATGATGATGGCGTTGGCTTCGTAGGCTGTTCGGGTGG
>CAZXCX010000057.1:0-5973 GCA_964639375.1 uncultured Candidatus Bathyarchaeia archaeon | reverse complement strand
TTTTTTGCGTTGGTTTACAGTGTGAATACTGGTTTCGCATTAAAAAGTCTGACTCTATATATTAAATAGTGATTTCTTCTCCTCTGAATCGCCAAGTCTCAAACTCTTTATTTTTATAGGGCACCCATCTTTCTGGTCAGGACAGTGAATGGATTAATCCAAAAAAATGCGTTAGTGTTTTGCAACACAGAAAGCCGAATAAACCAATCTGTGAAACTTGCATAACGTCCGCGATGATTGTGAAGCAATGCAACTCTAGAAATGCTTAAAGATGCCTGCGCAGAATTAATAGTTGCAAATTTAACATCTATTAAGCGGAGTATTAAATACTTTAACCTGAGCCAAATGAGGAATCTGTCTAATAGAAGAGCTGGTTCGGAGAAAAATGCAGAAAGCGGAAAAAAAAGAGACCCTTGCCCTCTACAGAGATCGTAATGTACAGATTTTACTAAGCAAATTTCTAAACGGCGAAATTGAAGCGCTTGAACCCGTTTACGATTCAAAAACTGGTTATCGTTATCCAGTGGTAGAAGCCATCGTTGGCGACGCATCACAGGTTGAGCCTTTCTTAAGCAAACTTCACGCTGCAGGAGTCTTGGAAAAGAAACTCTACGACAAAATCATTTTTTGCCCAAAATGCGGTTCTGCGGATGTCTCTATTCGTTATTGTTGCCCTTTCTGCAAATCCTTTAATATTCAAAAAAGCTCGTTGCTTGAACATGTAAAATGTGGATACATGGATATAGAGGAGAATTTCCTCGAAGGAGACAAGTACGTCTGCTCGAAATGTCATGAAACACTGACAAAAATTGATGTTGATTACAAGAAAGCTGGAATCTGGTGCACATGTGAAGATTGCAGCAAAAGCTTCGATATTCCCGTGCCTGTGCATTTCTGCAGAAACTGTCATACAAATTCCACTTTTGAAGAAGCCCTCATCAAAGACGTTTACTCCTACACTCTGACAGAGAACGTTAAAGCAGAATCCTTTTTAAACTGGTTTTTGGTCGCCGCCATACGGGAATTTCTCATGAAAGGAGGGCTAACGGTTGAAAGCCCTGCGCTTATTAAAGGCAAATCTGGGGCCAATCACTCTTTTGACATCGTGGCCTACAGAAGCGATGACCCGCAGAAAGCGATAGTGGTTGATTTGGCAATGTCGACGGAAAATGTCGTGTCTGAACAACCAGTTATTGCTCTATTTGCAAAGATATTTGATGCTTCACCTGAAAGAGCCTATCTGATTGCGATTCCACAACTCAGCGAGAATGGAAAGAAAATGGCAGAATTATACAAAATCCGCGCGATAGAGGCTAAAAATCAGGAAGAAGCTATAGCTTCGTTAAAAGAGAGCCTCAATGCTGTTTAGTCTTCTGAAAAAACGGCTACATTGCCCCTTTCCGTAACGACTTTAATCATAAATGGCTTGCCTGGCAAACTTATGTCGCTGCGCAAGCTTGACGTTACGTCTCCTGAATTGATGAATACATCTATGTCGTATCTCTGATGGTGTGTAGAGTTAATTACCCATAAAGAAACCAGATGAGAAGTTGAGGAGCCTTTATTCTCAAAAGTAAACATTGTTCCATCAATTACAACTCTAATGGCGAAAAAGTCTATGTCAAGGGTCGTTTGATCGACGTCAGCGCCCTCATCAACAATTTTCACATATACGGTACCATTGCTATTTACATAACTTTCCCAGCAGTTAGTGAGGTTTACGGCGTAGTAGTTCCAGCCTGTTGTTGGCGTATGACCTGCGGTGGAGTTAAAACCGCTATCGCTGTAGGTGGATGATGTCCAGTTGTAAGCTTTTAGATACCACTTTTCACCAGTGTCGCTAGGTCTATACCTCATCTGTATTTCAACATTCGTAATGCTAGTCAGAGGATAGATGGATAAGTCTATCACAAAAGTGCCATTTATGTCAAGCCTGTTGTTGCCTTGACTTTCTTCCGAACCTAGAGAAGTTGAGGGTTCAGAGTCAGCGATAAAGCGAATGAGAATGTCATCAAAGTACGTGATGTCAGTTGTTCTTGAACCTGCAAATCCAACTTCACCATAACTTCTGGCTGTTCCACTCCCAAAGCTACCATCAACTGTCCATGTACTGGGCTCATTTGTTCCAACTTGCCAGACTTTAACCTGCCCAACCCTGCTCGCAGGGTCAACCACTCTGAACCTCATGTAGTACCAAGTGTCCAATGACCAACTGTAAGTTCCTTGTGTGCCCCAAGAGCGTAGATCATTCAGAAGGTCTAGGGTGTTGCTATCGTCGTGGAACAAACCGCAGTATCCACTTCCCCTTGAAGGCGATGTGTCCATGCAACAGGACAGTCCCATTCTGCTCAAATCGCCGCCTGCAAAGGACGTTACGTTGATTTTCACGAGCATGTCAACAGCAGTGTTGACATCACCAAGGGCGGTGATTATCAACTTGTTTGGGTCTCCAGAAGCACCCACATTCTTGAGATTGTTATTTTCAATTGACCAAACGCCGCCTCCAGTCTTTACACTGTAAGGAGTTTCTGTAGTTATGTCTGGATTATCTGCCCTGTTGAAATCGTCGAACCATAAATACACATTGCTTTTATTGGCTGGCGGGCTCCCAGAACTTGGATTTCCGTAATAGACATAATAATTGCTGTCTGCACTGCTAGCCTCAATTGAGGCTTGGGTCTTAAACCAGATTTGAGTGGAAGTCCTGTTCATATCAATGACTTCCCGGTCTAGCTCGGTCCAAATGCTGTCCGACAAGTAAACAACTCTCAAATCATCTCCACTTGCCAAAATCTTACCGGCTAAAATCAAAGAAGCTGTATCCATAGTCACACAAATGGAATAGCCCGCATCGAGCGTTGACGCCGCATTGTTTTCAATGGTTATCTGTCGTCTATAATCATAGTTTGTATTCCACCAATTGAGGCCCTCTGTGAAGCTTTCGGATTGGTCATCAATAGCTTGCGTATCCGTGTAGGTGCCGTTTATTCTACTGCCAATGTTTAGCGCATATTCGCTTTGCGCTACAAACCAGGAAGAACCGTTAACGCGAGAAACATCAGTGATCGTCACATCTTCACGCAGTCTCTCCCAGTCAAACTGGTTCATCTGATAGCTCCACAGGACCACGTTGCCAACTATGATCACTACTAAAACTAGGCTTAGCATTACGACTATGACGGTGCTTATGCCGCGCTTTTCGCGTTTAAGGCGCCTTGTAATAGCTTGCAATATGAGTCCCCCTAGTTGTGACAATATCTATGTAGTAAGCGTCTCCAGAATTCCAAGTGTAAGTGATACTAAGCCAACCATGTTCCTTCATTTCCAAACGAAAAGGCGAGTTGAAAGGTCGGCCTACGCGATTTACGTAAACGGCGTAAACTTGGATGGCTGCTTTCCCCACGTTACGCATGTAAACGTCCACTGTGCCAGTCGCACTGTTAAACCAAACGTCTTCAACCGTCACGCGTTCGCTCATGGTCTCCCTGAGATTAGTCGTTATGACGAGCGTGGCTGAAGTAGCAATCGACATAGCCGCCACGGCTACGACCGTAAGCAAAAGATGACTGAGAACTGGCGTTATAGCCCGCTTATCACGCAAAAATCTTTTAATCAAGTTTTTCACTTTTTCAGCCTCACAAAAAGAATTTCAGAGCCACGTAGCCTGCTAACATCATAACTAGGCTGTGCTTCAATCCAGCGCTTATTGAGCCTTCACCCATTTTTCCAGCAACGAGCCCGCCGAAGAAACCTTGAACGAGTGTCAAGTGTAAAAAGGTTCGCTGTAAGTCCATAGGCGATGCTGTTGGCATTGAAAACAAAGCCATGCCTTCCACGTCTGTAAAGAAAGTTTTGAAGAGTATCACTATCGTGAACAGGAACACAAAGAGGGCCACGTAGATTATGGCGATGTACGGTCTCGTCTGCGTTTTACGTTCCTTTTCAAGCAGGATGGTTGTTTGTACGAACTTGCCCATGGGGTCGAAGACTTTTTCCACGCGGCCTCCTGAACGGCTAGCCTCAATTATCATGGGCACGGTTCTCTGTGTTAGCACGGTGCCGACGCGTCTTCCAAAGGCTAAAAGCGCCTCTTCAAAGCTGGACCCCCAAGAAATCTGCGCCGTCATCTTTTTTAGTTCAGGGGTCAGTGGACCATAGTCTCTTTTTGCTGCTTCTTCTAAAGCGTTGGGCAGCGTCATACCTATCTCTTGGGCTTGCACTATGCTTCTGAAAAGGTCTGGCAAGTGTTCGTCTACGGCTTTTCTCCATCTGTAATCAATGTAATTCAAGAGTGCTATTGGCGAAATTATTGTGAGAAGGCTGAAGAATACAAAGTCGTCTAATGCTGCGCTGACGCCTACGGTGAAATAGCCGAAGAGCACTATGGCAACGGCTACCAGAACTGAAACGGTAATTACGATTTTTTTGGTTCTGTTCTCTATCTTCGGCATTTTTCTCTACCATTTTGGCGAAGTTGAATCCAAGATTATGAGGAATATTACGGCGCAGACCGGAATCAATAGGTAAGTTAGGAGACTTAACAGGAGGTCAGGGCTGAGTATGCCTAACCCACCGCCGCCCATCACCGCCATAACCGCCACCATTATTACCAGAAGCAGCGGGCCAGTCAAAAGCAACGCTACATAAACCTCCGACAACACTGAAAGGTTGTCAGCGTATTTTTTGAGGTTCAGCCTTTTCAGCTTCATGGCTGTTTTAAATTTCACACGCAAAAAAGCTCCCAGATTGCCACCTGAATGGATTGTGGATATTATTCCCTCTATGGTGTCTCGAAGCTTTTCGGAAGGGGTTCGACTTGAAGCTTTTTCTAAGGCTGAGATTACGTCCAAACCGAACAAGTTAATGTTTTTGACGACTTCCTTGGCTTCGGTGGAAGCAGCCAAAGGCACATTCAAGTTTGAGAGGGAATAGAAAATTTTTTCGGGAGAAACTCCTGCGCTCGCCAGAATAGCCATATAGCCAGTTGTAAAGGGCAGCTCGTCATCCAATTCTCGCTTATGCTTATCCGCGCGATAAACGGGGTATAGGTAAAACCCAACAATCGAAAGCGCCCATGTGAACAAAGCGCTGCCGACACCGAACAAAAGTGCCGATTCGAGAGACAACTTGAAAACAAAAAATAGCACTATGGGCAATGCCACCACAACTGGTAAAGTGATTAAAACCGAGGTGAGAATTGTTAAGCTAACGTATGCCTTGAAATTGGCCTTCAGACCTGATTTTTGCAGATTCTGGTCTAAATCTTTGAATAGAGGCATAAAACGTGCAGTTTTGTCGCCCATTAGCTGGTACGCCATGGACAATGGTTTTTCAAGGTCCATTTTAGGCTCTTCCGTAGGCGATTTTGACTGTTGCTTTGAAAAGTTTGCAGACAACTTCTGAAGACCTGTTTCCAAACGTTTCTTGGAGGCCTTGAGTTTTTCCATGAGCTGTTTTCTCATTTCAACCCCACTCTGGCCTTTTGGAAGACACGGTTAGGATTAGCATAGTATTCTCTGATGACTTGGGCTACATCACTGTGGTGCCGAATGCCCTGCCTCACCATCCACTCCAGAACCGTCTTCCTAGCCTTCAATTCACGTCTTATGTCCTCTTCTGTTAGACTCATTTTCTTCATGAGCTTCTCTAAGAGAGGGCTGTTGCCCGAAGTAGCGAATTTGTCAAATTTAGGGTTCCAGCGGAAAATCTCTTCGATCAGAACTTCATTTGTCTTCATGTTGAATCCTCTAACTTCAGTACCAACGCTCACGCGCCTTGCGGGTTTCCCTTTAACTTCGGTTCGCTCCATAACCAAAATGACGTTGATCATGGCGATGAGCGATCTCGGAATGTTCATGGGTTCAGATGCTAGCCTGTTTATGACTGCTTCGGCGGATTCGGCGTGGATGGTGCACATGCCCAAGTGGCCTGTGGCCATGGCTTGGAACAGTGTGTAGGCTTCTTCGCCTCGGA
>CAZXCX010000056.1:0-6000 GCA_964639375.1 uncultured Candidatus Bathyarchaeia archaeon | reverse complement strand
TTCCAAACGCACCAAATAGCCTTTTCAGCACAAGCCAACACGCACGGCGCCTTCCCGCTCTCAGGCTTACACGGAGAACAAGTATACTTTATATTCCTTCGATGCTGCTCTGTCACCGCCGCCACCGTCTTATCCTCCAAGTCAATCAGCATCGTCACCAATTCAAGGGCGGATTGCGGACATTGCACTGCGCATTTGGCGCAACCAATGCATTTTTCAGCGTCAATAACAATGTAGTATTCGCCTGATCCGTTGCTGTAGCCATAATGCGTAATAATAGTTCATCAACCCTCCGTTATCTTAACTTTTATGCGCTTTCTCATATAGAGCTTTAGCGAACAGCGCCGCGCCTATGGCTCCAGCTATAATGGGGTCTAAGCCGTTTTCCCTCCACTTAGGCATTGGGAGACACTTAACCCTGAGTATATCTTCTATCCTCGTGACGATGCCGATGTTTTTCGATTGGCCGCCTGTGATGACAAATTCTTTTTCAAGGCCTACCCTGTTAATAAGGTTGCTCATTCTGACGGCCATGGCGCGCGTATAGGCAGCTAAAACCTTTTCTTTAGACCAACCTTTACGCAGTAGTCCCACGGCCTCGGTTTTTGCGAAAGCCACACAAGTGCAGCTCACTGGCGGAGGCTCCTCGTCGATTTTTAACGAGACCTCACCGATTGTCTCAATAGGGACTTTCAATAAGTCAGCGAAAACTTCCATCCCTCTGCCTGTGCCAGCTGCACACTTATCGTTCATCAAAAACGAGGTGACTCTGCCCGTTTCATCGCAGCGAATGGCTTTTATGTCTTGGCCGCCAACATCCAGCACGGTTCTGACGCTGGGTCCCCAAATGTAATTTGCACCTTTTGCGTGGCAAGCAATTTCCGTAATAGCCTTATTAGACATGGGCACGTTTACTCGTCCGTAGCCTGTTCCAACTATGTACTTAAGGTCATCAAGCCTAAGCCCGGTTCCTTCCATTGCCCAATTCAAAACTTTTTTAGCGCTGTCAGGGCTGTTCGATCCAGTTCGCATTACACCCCAAGAGTAAACTTCGCCGTTAATCATTATGGCTGCTTTAGAGCCAACTGAGCCAACATCAACACCTGCGGTGATTATGTCTTTGTTTTTCCACTTCTTTTCCGAAAAGACCCTGTGGTACTCTTGCCATCTCCAATATTCCACATCTTCTTTTTTTGGGGTTTCTTTCATTTTTACATCTTCTTAACGCGGTTGACAGCAACGAGAGCCGCGCCCAAAGCGCCAGCATACTCTGGATACTCAGGTATTAACACATCAACACATAGCTTCCTTTTTAACGACGCGACGAAACCAACATCTTTTGCGACACCGCCCACTAGCACGACATCAGGGTTTACTCCCAGCCTATGCACCATTGATGAGATACGGTCAGCCATGGCGTCAAATATGGCTCGGGCAATCTCAGGCTTTGATTCTTGGCGGTGAATCAAAGTCACCACATCTGACTCGCCGAAGATAACGCAAGTGGCGTTTATCGGGCTTGCACGTTCAGCCTTAAGCGAAAGCGGACCCATCTCTTCCAGCTTCACCTCTAAAGCCCGTGCCATGGCTTCAATGAAGGCGCCAGCGCCAGCCGCGCATCGCTCATTAACAACAAAATCCATCATAATTCCATTATCGTCGCATTTCACTGCTCTTGCTTCTTCCGCGCCGACGTCAATTATCGTTCTAGCTTTGGGAAAGAGGTAGACTCCTGCTTTTGCGTCAGCGCCCATCATGCTTATGGTGCTGTTGGAATGAGGTGCCATGTCCATACCTGAACCAGTGGCAGTAACGTGATCCACATCAGATAATGATAACTTGGCTTTTTTTAACGCTTCGCCAACAGCTTGCTCAGCGGCTTTCGTTGGATCAAATCCAGAAAAAGATTTACCGCGAGATATAACCTCGCCATCTTTCAAGATTACTGCTTTCACACTTTGAGTGCCCAAGTCTATTCCAGCTGTTATCATCAACTTAACCTCTAGATGTCAATTCTCGCCGTAAGCATTTCCAAGAAGGCTTCAACTCTTGTCTTCATTTGCCCTACATCTTCCCGCGTATACTCAGTATCCAAATAGTATACGGGAACGTTCATGCGATCTAGGACTTTTTTGATGCGAGTGTATTCAATAGCGTAGAGCATGCACCCGCGAACCACATAATAGATTACGCCTTGAATATTCCACTCCTTAACCTTGTTCAACAGCCAGTTGATTCTGTCTTTGTTCCCGTCTTCAGAGGTGAAACAGGGACACGTGGACGCCATCAGGTACCGTTCATCTATGGCGTTAAGCATATCGTCCATTGACCACTCATCCACGCCCACAGGATCATATAGAATTCTCTCACTTGAACAAAGTTCATCGGCAATAAGGACACCCTGAGGCGTGGCCTCTTCAATCAATGTGGGAAGCTTCCAATTGTCAGGCCATATCATCGGCGTGCCCGTAACCATCACTCTTGGAGTGTCTGGAGGACAAGCCCAGATTTTCTGGCGAGCCCTTTTCTCAAGCTCGTCACATAACGCTTCGGTCTTCTCAGTCCATCGCTCTATGTCATCCCACATGTATGTTTGATTAACCAACATGGCGTCTCTTCCCATGATAACTGGTGAGCCTTTTCTTATTTCCTGCAGTCTGCGAAAAGCTTTTGTCGCCTTCTGAGTAAGCTCTATAGCAGATTTCAATTTCTTTCTGGTTATTTTATTGCCTGTTAAGGCTTCAATTTGTCCCTTTACAGCTTTAATTTCTTCACTCCAAAAGCGCAGTGATTGGTCAGAATCTTTAACCCGCGGAAGAGACATCGACCAAACAGGCTTGCAATCACTCAAAATTTCGCCTAGTTTTGTCATTCCATCGCATGTTAACACGCTTATTAAGGCGTCACTTAATTCGAGATATGGAGATAAGTCGATCATTTTTGCGCCTATGGTTGACCGTACAACTGGGCAAACCTCGACGGGAACTATTCTGTCTCCAAGTTTTGAAGTGTCATACCAGCCCGAGTTTACCCGAACCGGAATAGCATCTGCAGCCAAGATTAGCTCTGTAGGGGCAAACAAGCAGAGGTAACCAATGACTTTTTTGCCGTTCTCTTTTGCCGCGCGGATTTCTTTTTCACGCTGGCCAAAAAAGTTTGCAATCTCATCAAAATATTGCATTGCCTCGGGTCGGTTCTTCGATGTTTTTTTCATTCTCTCGATGTTTTCGGCAATCACTTTTTGAGAAGTGGCTTTGACCGAATTTCTTAGTTCCTCAATTTCTTTCTGAGAGATTTCGGGCATGTACTTTTTTTCTTCACTTTGGTTTTTCATTCAGAGTCCTCAATCACTTTCTGATGGTTTTAACCAGTTTCGAGACTTGAAAACGGTTTTTCCAGCAAACTTCACTTTCAAGCAATCTTCGTACGGACACATTTCGACACAGCGCAGGCACAACATGCACATTGAGGTGGTTACATCTCCACCCTTCTGCTCGTATACCTCCGTAACCTGCAGCGGGCAAACTCTCTTACAGATTCCGCACTTTGTACATTTTTCTTCCACTTTGTACAGGTGAAGAAGTGGAGCCCACTTAGAACGCTTGAACCTGTCCACAGCCGCAATGGACACCGCTGTCGGGCAGAATCGGCACCAAAAGCGTCTTACAATGAACGAACTTGCCAAAGTTAATGCTATGAAAGCAAACACGCTGATTGAAACAAGCGATTCTGGAAAGAACTCAACTATTCCTCGGACATAGGGATAACTACCGCTATACCCGCCGAAGCCTATAGTTCCTGGCCATGGTATAACCAGTGGTTCTAAAGGACCAAGGAAAACTATGATTAGAGGGGTGAAAGGACGTTGAAAAAGCAAGAACGAACTCCACACCGCAGGGTCTAAAGGATTGCCCAAAAAAAACGGCAGGGTTAAAATGGCAGCCACAATCACGTATCTGAGTTTATGCAGGTACCTATTGGTCTTTTCAGAAAGATTCAAGTACCTTTTTTTAAAGACCTTTCGGATTTCGGTGACCAAATCCATATACAAGCCAAAAGGACACACCCAGCCGCAGAAGAATCTGCCGAAAAAAATAGTTGCAAGGAGGATTACACCTAAGACAATGGATGGCCCTGCAGCTAAGACATCTAAGCTTAGGAAAATTGCGATTACGGATGCTGTTTGAACGAAGAATCGGATGTAGCTTATTTTTCTGGTTTGATCCTTTTTCCAGATGAGGATAACCAGAATTCCCGCCAGTATCAGTCCTACAGCTATTATCCATGTGAGTATATCGCCTACGATTTGCATCGTCATCAGTATACGCCTTTATTAGCTGCTCCGAGATACGGATTTGGAATTTCAATTATCAAGGATATATTTAAAGTCTTACACAATCAGTGGCTACAACAAAGGCAAACATATCAAAAGCAAAAAATGGAAAAAAGTCTAGACATGCGGGAACACGCAACATTCATTTTCGTTTGAAACAACTCTTCTCTCATGGGACGTTTATCGCTCGTGTGTTATACTCCAAGAGATAGCTCAAATGCGCGGCGTATGGATAACTTTCTGTGGCGGGATCATAGGGGAAACAGCTCATAGCGTGGAAAGGCAATAGGTCTACCGTAAAGGGTAGGTATGGAAGCCCGTTTACCTTGAACCAGCAGCTGACAAACACAAAGTAATCTCTCTCCATGCCTTCGGGAACAGGCCCTAATTCGGTGGCTTTAAACTTGAGGGCGACTCTGTCTCCTTGTCGTCCTATCACGAATTCATCGTCCGCATCGCGCACCAGCTCAGTTACGTCGCCGTATCTTGTGAAGTTACCTGAAGAAGTCGAAGCGTTCTCAAAAAATTGGGTGAAATCTGCGATAACAGGGTTTATTGTTTGAACTCTCACGTCTTGCTGCGAGGTTGTGTCCACTCCGATGTAATCGAAACGCGTATCGAAGAAAGTGTTTATTCTTAGCGAGTAGTCGTTTGTGGGGAATATCCCAGTAAGGTTAACGACAAAGCTTTCGGGTGTTACTTCCACTAGCGGAAATTGCCTGCTTTCGGGAACTCGCACCCAATTTCCATTCAAATCTTTAACCTCCATGTATGGTGGCGGAAAAGGCTTTACGCCTGATTGGTTGACAAACTGTGAGGCCCACTCGCCTTGGACTTGACCTGAGGAATAGACGATTGCTCCTGCGACTACGAGCTTTATTTCTTTCGCGCTAGACAGGTTACCCAAGTTTAGCTGAAGAGTGTCCCATTGGAATTCGTGGCCGGTGGTGTAAACTCCATCAAGCTTGGAGATTTGAGGCAAGACGTTTCTTCCTTCTCCATTGACGGCGGAAATTGGCGGTGAAGGATTTTTGCTGACGGTGTAAATCTTGCCTTGACCATCAAGGTTGTATATATATGTGCCCTTAGTCGAGAAAACGTCCACGTTTGGCGCGTGGTCAACAACTACCAAGTGAACTGCATCTATATAAAAGATCTCATCCCACATCTGGGTCAGGGTCATATCGTAGTAACCATTTTTTGGTTGCAGTTGATTTTTGTCTAACTTGAGGTAGGACCAAGGATAGCTATACGCAAATACTGGCGTGTAGTTCTGGAAATAATCTAGAATTCCCAGATAGCCCGTGCCACTAGAAACTTCTGTACGGTACACATAATCGGTTCCGTTCCAAATATACAACGAAGGGCAGGATGGATGCCCACTAATTAGTTGATACTGTGCAACAAGTACTACGCGACTTTGTAGGTTTACTTTTTTCGTCGCACTTGTATCTCCATCGCCCCAGTGCGCAAATTGATATACGGCATCTTTAACTGCGACAGTCACTTGCACCGTAATAGTGTATATTCCCACATCTAAGAGTTCGGAATACGGGGTGGAATAGGTCACTCCATCTAGGGTAAAACTCATGGAATAAGCAGAACCAGATAAGAGAACCTTGAGTGTGTGGTAGCCTGTAGGAACAATTGTGAAACTTCCGTGCAAA
>CAZXCX010000055.1:0-6026 GCA_964639375.1 uncultured Candidatus Bathyarchaeia archaeon | reverse complement strand
CAACAAGTTTTTCCACAAGAGTTTTGGGCTGTATCGTCGAATCGAATGAATACGTGGTGTGAATGTGCAAATCAGCTTGAATCAAGGTTATTCGCTCAAGTGTTTCTTCAGAATCATCTCTAAACGAGTTAAAATGTTTTTGCTTCCTTCCGCCTTGATATTTACATGTTCGAACCGTACACCCTTCTTCAGACATGTGCTCTTGCACAGTTTTTTAACGCTGTCACCCCACTGCTGAGGGTCGTGGAGCAACACTACAGTTTCGTAGTGCGCGCGCTTGATGTAATCTAACACTTGATCTGCCACGTAATCGACGGTTTCCCTGTCAAGTGGCAGAGCTATCTCGTGCTGAGAGAGCGGATAAACTTCATCAAGCTCCAACGGAATCACACCGAACGGAGCAGCGTAGAAACAAACATGAACACTGCCTGAGTGCTCCTCGCCTAAGCGTTGGAAAACTTGCCTAATTCTATTGAATTCATGCGCTTTATGAAAAGGCTTTTTTCGAGTTTGAGGCACAAGCAAGAGAACACGTGCGTTTTCAGGCGGACAATAACGTTCCAGCATCCGATTTCTATAGTGAACAACTTCAGGACGAGCAAGCCCGACAGAACTGAAAAAGAAGAGTCCGCTACGTTTCACGGTTGGACTGTATTTCACAATAAAATCTCCGTGCTTCTTCAACTTTTTCAGGGCTGTAAACAAGGCTGGATGAGCATGAGCTCTCATCTCCAGATGCTCCCATAGCCTGCCGTCTCTTATAGCCTGTTTTATTCGCTTCAACTCGGCTTGGCAAACGTAGAGGTTGTGCTCAGCCAGAAATGTTTCGCGTTCTTTTGGCGCTTTCTCCACAACTTCTTTTGGTGACTCGCCTGCGCACTTCGAGCACTGACAGGGAAAATAGTCGAGTTCGCTGAGCCGCCATGTCCCATTTTCTGTCATGTAACGATTTTCTCGAGCGTATAACGCGTAGGCAGCGGAATCGAAAAGGTCACAGCCCAAAGCCACAGCCAAAGAAAACATCATGGGGTGTCCAGCTCCGAAGAGGTGAAGGGGCCTTTCAATGGGCAAGTTCATCTTAGCCGTCAATATCATGTCAACCAGAACGTCGAAACGATAGCTTTCCATAACCTCAGTTGGGCTTCCCAGCGCGTGCACTTGGAAAGGCAGTTTGCCCATTTCAACGGCGGATTTTGCCACGAGGTCCAAGTGTCGTCCTCCTTGAACTGGACCCACCCAGAGAATGTCGTTGCGTGTTTTCGTTTTGAAAAAGTCTTTAGCCCGCCGTAGAGTTTCCTCCACTGTTTTTGTGGCATGGTTCTTTGTTACTTTCCAGCCAGTGGGAATATCCAAGATGGTGGCTATGTCGCTGCCTATGCGCTCTTGATACTCCACGATTTCCGCTTGGCTCATTTCCACGCCGCCGTAAACGAGAATTTGGTACGCTCCAGAATCGGTCATCACGGCACCGTCGAAATCCAAGAACTTGTGTAAGCCTTGCTCTATGGGCTTGTTTTGGAAACGTTTCTTGAGGATGTACGCGTTGGTTATTACGGCTTCAAAACCAAAGGTTTCTTTAAGCTTTCTTGGAGAGACAGGCTGAATGTTAGGATTTATTACTGGAAACAGGAGCGGAGTTTCCACTGTGCCGCTTTTGGTTTTGAGTTTTCCGATGCGTGCGAGTAAGTCTTTTTCTTTGGTTTCGAAACTCATTGGTGAACCTTAAACAATCAGCGGTTACGCTTATAAAAAACATTAGCCCTTTGCCGCTGTAAGTTTTATGCTCCACTATAAACTATTATAACGGTAAGCTCATAACAAAAAACGATTCACAGGTGACTATTTGAAAAAAATTGTAGCCGCATGCCTATTCAGTGGTGGCAAAGAATCGCTTTACGCCATGCAAACCGTGCAAAAACAAGGAGTTGAGGTTGAGCATTTGATATACGAAATTCCAACCTTTTCATCGCCTCATGCACTTAACATTGAAGCTCTAAAAACGCTGGCTGAATCCATGCGCAAAAGCTTCACCATAGTAAAACTTGGCGCAGACGGAGACGAACTTGTTAAGGCGCTTAGGAAACTCAACGTAGACGCTCTTGTGGCTGGAGACATTAACGTTCCGCAACACCTCACTTGGCTCAGCGACATGTGCAGTAGAGCAAGAGGCGTGAAATTGCTTGAGCCGCTTTTCGGAAAAGACACGCTGGTGTTGTTTCGTGAAATGTTTCTTGCAAACCCAACTTCGACTTTCAAAGCTACCATAATAGGCGTTGACACTAAACGTTTAGGCGAAGAGTGGCTGGGGTTCACGTTAAGTAAAGATACGGCTGCGGAATTCTTGTCGAAAACGCAAGGCGTGGACCCATTGGGAGAGAACGGCGAGTACCACACGATATGCGTTGAAAGCCCCCTTTACTCAAAAACCTACAGGATAAAATCAATGGAGAAAATTGCTGATGAGCGCATGGTGTTTCTTCGCGTGGCGCTGATTGAGAATAACTGCAACACTTCACATTAGGCATCCTTATATCGCTTGTTCTCTTTAATACCCATCCAACGCGAAGGGAAGCTTAAGCATGGTCTGCACCATTGAAATTAGCGAAAAACCGCAACTCAACAATCCCGTATTAATCGAAGGGTTGCCAGGCATAGGGTTTGTAGCGAACATTGCCGCTTTGCACTTGATAAACGAGTTGAAGGCGAAACGGTTTGCCGAGATAGTTTCTGCCTCTTTTCAAGATTTTGCGGTGACAACTGAAACTGGAGGTGCCCGTTCACCCATAAACGAGCTTTATTATTACAAGCGAGAAGACGGAGGCTGCGACTTGATAATATGGTATGGTAACACTCAAGCGCTAACAACGTTTGGGCAGTACGAATTATGCGGCAAAGTGTTGGACCTAGCTCAAGAACTAGGCTGCCGCTTTGTTATATCTATCGGCGGCTTCAAGAAAGACGAGGTGCAACCCGTTCCAGCGATTTACAGCGCGGCTACAGATCAAGAAACAATAAAGGAAGCCTTGGATCTGGGAACAAAGATAATGGTTGGGCACATATTCGGCATCGCTGGTCTTCTCATAGGATTGGGAAGACTGAGAAATCTAAAAGGTTTTGCTCTTTTGGTTGACACGCTGGGCATGTACCCAGACGCGAACGCCACGCGATGCGCTCTAACTGCTTTAGGCAAGTATTTGAACTTGAATGTTGACTTGTCAAAGTTGGATGCTACGGCGGAGCAAACAAAGAAAATACTCGAGTCTTTTGGTCTGATCAGAAACATTGCTGAAGAAAAGAAGAAAGAGGAACAGCAGATGCGCTGGTTTATCTAGCTTTTGCTTCGCTGATAAATTGTTCGTAAACTCTCTGCACACGCTCGGCAGCTGGGCCTGAACCTTCCGCAACGCCTTTTTCAGTTAGTTTTACCTTGTCCATGACCCAGATGAAACCCTTATCCTCATACAGCTTAACCATGGTTGGGAACACTTTTTCAAGGCGGCTGGCTAAAGCTTTCAAGTCAAAGGATTTCTCCGTGCTCAATATTTGAGCAACTACGCTTCCATTTAGGAAAACCCTGTGGGCGACTTGCCCAGTTTCATCCTTTGCTTCAGCTATGCAAAGGCTTAAACTGTCAGGGTTAATGCCGACGAGCGTGCCAGTAAACGTCTTTCCCGTGGTAGTTGCAACAATCACAGCCTTATCTACCAGCGCTGCGACTTCAGTGAAAAACTTTCTCTGCGCTACAGACAACTTTAAACCTCCATTCAACCTAACGAAATTACACTACAACTATATATCTTTGATTTTCCCGTAAACACAAAACTCTAAGCGTTCACGCTTTTCTTTTACGCCTTTCGTTACTCTGAACGCTAGTGCTCGGAAAAGACTATACCCCCCTTATTTAAAGGCTGAAACATGGTTTGAATTTTAGCGTGAAGTGACATTAAAAAATCGCTGTTATTCGCTTCTTTCCCACTTCTCTTCATCTTGCTTTAGCAGCGCAACAGTATTTGCTGGTAAGTCTCTGTGAACCGTAAAGTTCGCTCCTACCCAACTGTTCGTTCCAACTTTCACGCCAGGCATCAAAAGCGCGTTTATGCCGGTCTTCACGTTGTCGCCTAGAACTGCCCCGAGTTTTCTTCTTCCAGTGTCAACAACTTCGCCTTTCACAAGCATCTTCACAGTGCCATCGTCTAGCCGAAGATTAGCGGTAATGGTGCCTGCTGCCAAGTTGCAGCGTTCGCATAGTATGCTGTCGCCCACATAAGACAGGTGACCTACATGCGTCTGGTCCATGATTATGCTGTTTTTGACTTCGCAGGCATTGCCCACTCGCACGTTCTTGCCTATGCTCGTGCACGCGCGGATGTAACAGTTCGGTCCGATGTCGCTGCCTTCGTCGATGAAGGTTGGGCCTTCAATGTACGCGCCAGAGCGTATTCTCGCGGTTTCCGCAACCGTCACAGGACCTATCAAATGAGCGCCGTTCTCCACGGTCCCGTAAACCTTGTGCTCCATCCGCTTCAGCGCCCAACTGTTCGCCTCCAGCAAGTCCCAAGGTCTGCCGATGTCAATCCAGTCACCCTTTGAAATTTTAGTAGCTAAAACCGTCTTTTCGTCTTTGATAAGCAGTGAGAGGGCATCTGTGAGTTCCCATTCGCCGCGAACAGAAGCCTTTGTCTGTTTTAATTTACCAAAAATCTCTTTGGAGAACACGTATATTCCTGCGTTGGCCAAGTTTGAAGGCGTCTCGCCAAGTGCTGGCTTTTCTATTATGCGCTTGACTGTTTTCTCGTTTTCGAGTTCCACTATGCCATAGCTTTCCGGCTTTTCAACAGGAATCACAGCCATGACGGCGGCGGGTTTCTCCGTCTCATAACAGTGAATCATGTTCTTTACAGCGTCTGGAGCAAACAATAAATCGCCATAAACGAGAACGAAGTCGCCGTCTACGTATGGCTCAACCGCACTTACGGCGTTGCCAGTTCCAAGCATCTCGGCTTGCTCCACGTACGCTATTTTTAAGCCCATCTTTTCGCCGTCGCCGAAATATTGGCGAATGGCATCACCCATGTAATGCGTGACAATAATGTTTTCAGTCACTCCGCAAGTTTTCAGTGCATCCAAACAATGTTCCAGAATCGGCTTCCCACAGACCTTTATCAAGTGCTTTGGGCGCGTCGCCGTGATGGGCTGAAGCCTAACGCCTTCTCCTGCGGCTAAGAGTACGGCTTTCATCTCTTCCAGTCCTCAACATGCTTTTTGACTAGAGCTGTTCCTTTGCTCATTATGTCTTTTGCCGCTTTTAATGATTCACCTTCAACAGTCAACCGAATGAGAGGTTCAGTTCCAGACGCCCTAATCAGAAACCAGCCGCTCTTAAGGGCAACTCTGACGCCGTCAACAGTTGAGAAATCCGTGTACTCTGGAAAAGCAGACTTCAAGCCTTTTTCAACGCTTGCCATCACTTTGTGTTTTAAATCGTTCTTGCAGGCGATGTTTTCTCTCAACGTCACGTACTCGGGCACTTCGGCAACGAACTCGCGCAAACTCTTGTTTTCCTCTTCTAAAGCCTTCAGAAGCAAAACCGCAGAAAGCGGCCCGTCTGGACAATAATGGAACTGCGGATGTACCCATGCGCCGCATGGTTCTCCACCGAAAACGGCATTGTTACGCTTTATGGCTTCCGAGATGTAGATGTCACCAACTTTGGTTCTGACAACCTTGCCGCCGTAGGTTTCAGCCATTTTCTCAATGCACATAGACGCTTCAACGTTCGTGACCACGGTTCCGCCGCCGTCCCGTTTCAGAGCATAAGCGGCGTATGCAGCCAGTGAACGGTCAAAGTCGACAAAACTGCCTTCCTCGTCAATGAAGGCTGCACGGTCGCCGTCGCCGTCAAAGGCTATCCCAACATTAGCGCCAAGTTCCTTGACGACATGCACCAAGTCCTTCAGGGATTCAGCTGTCGGCTCGGAACTTCTCGCTGGAAAGAACCCGTCAGGCTGAGCATTCAGAGCGGTTAC
>CAZXCX010000054.1:0-6054 GCA_964639375.1 uncultured Candidatus Bathyarchaeia archaeon | reverse complement strand
GAGTGACGGTTAAACCCTTAACGTTCGAGCCCATAAAGCCCGAATTGGTAGGACGTACAAGAAAACTCGTCGCTGGAAAGCTTGCGGGAACTCGCGGTATCAAAGCGGAACTCGAAGATGTAGGAATACACCCCACTGAAGATCAGCTGAAAGAAATTGTCCACAGAGTCAAAGATTTAGGCGACAAGGGCAAAATGGTGACCGATGCTGACCTGCTCGCGTTGACATCTGCGGTTATGGGCGAAGTGATTCCAGAAGAAAAAATCGTTGATCTGTGCGACATGGCCGTGGTAACAGGAATTAAGGTGATTCCAACAGCATCAGTCCGACTGGTCTTAGACGGAAAAGAGTACATCGCGGCGGAGACAGGCGTAGGTCCCGTGGACGCTGTTTTGAAGGCTATACAGAAGCTTACCAGCAACCTAGCGCAAATCAGACTGAACGAATACCGCCTTGAAGCCATAACAGGCGGCTCGAACGCCGTGGCTGAGGTAGTTATAAAAGTGGAAGATGAGAGAGGGCACATCGTATCAGCACGAGCTGCTAGAGAAGACATAGTAATGGCTAGCGTCGAGGCGATGATTAACGGAATAAACAAGTGCCTAATAAAAAAGCGAAAGCTGGGAAACAAAAAGTGAAAGTAGCCTTTCAAGGGGAGAGGGGCGCATACAGCGAGAGCGCAGTCTACACCTTTTTCGGAGTATCTGCAGACGTTAAGCCCTGCCGAGACCTAACCGAGGTCTTCGAGAGCGTGGACAAACAAGAGGCGCAGTTTGGAGTTGTTCCCGTGGAAAATTCCCTTGAAGGAAGTGTGAACCAAACCTACGACCTTTTCCTAACGCATAGCCTAAAGGTCTGCGGTGAGGTCATCATCAGAATCTCTCATTGCCTAATAGCAAATCCCAACACAAGCTTAGCAGCGGTTAAAACAGTTTACTCGCATCCTCAGGCTTTGGCTCAATGCCGCAGCTTTCTTGAACGCTTAGGTCGCGAACTCATTCCAACTTACGACACGGCAGGCAGCGTGAAAATGCTGAAGGAGAAAGGACTGAAGGAGGCTGCAGCTGTGGCCAGTGAAAAAGCAGCTGAAATCTACGGAATGAAAATCCTCGCAAGAGAAATAGAGGACAACCCAGAGAATTACACCAGATTCTTTGTCCTATCCAAAGAGGACTCGCCAATAACAGGCAGAGACAAGACTTCAATAATTTTCGCAGCCGCGCATACTCCCGGCTCGCTTTATCACGCTCTAGGGGAATTTGCAAAGCGAGACATAAACCTTACAAAAATCGAGTCAAGACCGACGAGGCAGAAGCCTTGGGAATACAACTTTTACTTGGATTTTGAAGGGCACAGAACTGAAGAAAACTGCGCCGCAGCGCTTAAAGCGCTAGAAAAAAGTGCATTGTTCCTAAAAATCTTGGGGTCGTATCCTAGGGCAGCATAGCCCACGAGTTTAAGCTTCTTAGTTCTCGGTAGCCTCTAACATTTTATACATGATCTCGTACGATCGCTCGTAATCGCGGCTTGCTTTCATAAGCTTTGATTTCAACTGTTCCATTTTACGGGTGATGGCCGCTTGATCTTTCTGTTTGATCAGATTCAACCATTCATGTGCTTTTTCAATAAACGAACTCTCGATTTTTTCTAGCTCTGGCAAGCTCAGTTGAAGGATAGCGAAGAGTTCAGGGTTTTCCAATGCTGCAACCTCCGCCAAGGTAAACAACATTCGATAGGTTGTGCCAGCCACGCGTTTGGTTTCAGAATAATCCGCTTGTTCAAGTAGAGCGTCACAAGCAGCCAAACCTAGGAAATGAGGCAAGCCAAGAACAACCGACATCAACTTGTCATGCTTTTTCGGAGACATCACAAAGACGCGAGCTTTTTTCGTTTCTAACCATTTCTTGAAACTTTCAGCAAATTCTTTTTCCTGGCTGCTTGTTGGAGTGAGAACGAACGCCTTGTTTTCGATGCTTGTGCTTCCAGGACCAAAAACGGGATGCGTGCCCAGAACTAAACCATTCCTTATGTGCTTATGCATGACTTTGACTGGATAATCTTTAATTGAGCAAATGTCCATGACAACTTGGCCTTTGCGTATGGCGGGGCTGATTTTTTTGACAACGTCCTCGAAAGCAGTAATTGACACGCATATCAGAACTCTGTCAGCGTTTTTGACAGCGTCCACAAAATCGGCGGTCTCAACAGCAAGTTCCCGTTTAAGTTTTGATAACTTTTCTTTATTCCTGCTCGCTACTACTACAGAGTAGCCTTCGTCTAGGAAGAACTTTGCGAACCACACGCCCATTTTTCCCGCGCCGATTATCGCTATTCTCATTTCAGCGCCTCGCAAATCTTGTTCAGGGCTATGTTGAGGTCATCGTCGGGCGCAGTTAAAGATATTCTGAAGTGCTCTCTGTAATCGCCAAAGGAAGTGCCTGGAGCTACGGCTACTCCTTTGTCAAGCAGGTCTAAAGCGAATCTTTCAGAGTCTAAGCCGCGGCGCCTTGGAAACACGTAAAACGGGGCATCAGGCTCTGAGAATTCCAGCTTTGCCTTAGAAAGGATTTCAGAGGCTACTTTCGCCCTCTCTTGATAAACTTTTTTGATTTCCTTTGTGAGCTTGTCGTGCAACCCCAATGCTTTCAGTGCTGCTTCTTGAATGAAAACTGGCACGTTGGAGATTGTTATCTGGTTCAACTTGGCGATGTTGTCAATTAACGCCCTATTTGCGATGACATAGCCGATTCGCCAGCCCGTCATGGTAAACATTTTGGAAAAGCCTGTCACCATTATGTGGTTGTCTCCGTAGTCTAAGATGCTTTTGGTTTTGACGAAACTTATGTCCGCATAAACTTCGTCGGACAAAATTGTAATTCCCTTTTCATTGGCTATCTGAACGATGCCATCAAGGGCTTCTGCGTCCATAACTTTGCTGGTGGGATTACTTGGATTGTTCAATATCATAATTCGCGTTTGTTTGTCAATAAGCTTTTCAAGGGCTTCGAGGTCAACTTTCCAGTTGGAATCAAGTTCTGTCTTCAATAGTCTGGTTTCAGCGCCGAGAGTTTTCGCCGTTAACTCGTAAGCTGTCCAGTAAGGCGTGGGAATAACCACGTTTCCGCCGTCCTTCAACAACAAGTACATGGTGGAGAAAACGCCCCATTTTGAACCAGGTGTAATCACCACATTATCAGCTGAGACACCGTGAATGTTTGCGAGTTTTTCTCGGAGACCCTTCTCGCCATAAGCAGAAGAATACTTTGTTTTCCCCCTTTTCATCGCGTCATAAGCGGCTTCAATTATCTCGGGGGGTGTGGCGAGGTCTGGGTCGCCTATGTTCAATTTTATTATCTTTTTTCCTTCACTTTCAAGTTTCAGAGCCTTCTCGTTTATTTCATACAACATGTCAATCGATTCTCTGTGGCATTTTTCTGTTATTCGCTTTTTTCTTCTAAATCCTGAATGGAGATGCACATATTTACTATTTGACGATAGATTGCTTCCACTTGAGCAGGGTCGAGACCCAAATCCGCTGCTTTTTCCTTAATATGCACGTATACGTCGCTTTCTCTGGGAAGGTCCTGAATGGAAATTCCATGCTTTTTCTTCACTAAGCCGATGGACTTGCATATTTCCGTCCTTTTACTTAGAGACTGCAAGATTTGCTCATCCACTTCGTCGATTCGTTTTCGCAATTGTTTGATGTCTTCCAATCATTTCCGCTCCTTCAACACTTTCGATATAAGCCCCGCGCGGATCATGTGGTCAGCAAGAATGATTGCCACGGCAGATTCTACAACTGGCACCGCCTTAGGCACCACACAGGGATCGTGTCTACCCGTTACTTTTATCGTGGCGTCTTTCATCTTTGACAAGTTAACAGTGCGTTGTTCCTTTGCGATAGATGATGTAGGTTTCACAGCCACTCTAATTATAATTGGCATTCCAGAGGATAATCCGCCTAAAATGCCTCCCGCATTATTCGTTTGGGTTACAATCTTCCCGTGCTGCATTCGGTATGCATCATTATTCTCTGAACCTTTCAGTTCCGCAACCTTAAAACCTGCCCCGAACTCAACGCCCTTCACAGCGGGAACCGCCAGCAAAATCTTGGCGATGTCAGCATCCAACGCGTCAAACAGCGGCTCGCCAACGCCCGCTGGAACGTTTAATGCAATGCATTCGATTATTCCGCCTAGGCTGTCGCCTTCTTTTCTAGCGTTTACGATGGCTTCTTCCATGGCTTCGGCGCACGCTAAATCAGGACATCTGACCGCGGCTTTGTACCTTAGTTTGCGGATTTCCTCAGAACTAAGGGACTTGCCCATTTTCACTTTACCTATCGCCTTAGTATAAGCCAAGACATCAACATCGAATGCGTTCAGCAGTTTTTTAGCTACGGCACCTGCCATTATCAAGGCTACGGTGACTCTGCCCGAGAATCGCCCACCACCGCGGTAATCGTTAAAGCCTCCATACTTAATTCGCGCCGTATAATCGGCGTGTCCTGGTCTGGGCAAATCCTTTATCGCTTCGTAGTCGCTGGAGTCTGCTTCCTTGTTTTCTACTGTCATGCTGATCGGCGCGCCTGTCGTGAAGCCATTGAAAACTCCCGAAAGAATCTTTACCGCGTCTTTTTCGATTCTTCCCGAAACAATCTTTGGCTGTGGTGGGATTCTTCTGTCCAGTTCCGCCTGAACATCTGCCTCAGACAGAGGAAGACCAGCTGGGCAGCCATCCACGATGACGCCTACGCATTGACCGTGGCTTTCCCCGAAAGAGGTTACCGTGAATTCTTTACCTATCGAATTCCCCGCCAACAACATCAGCTCCTAATTCACGTAAATCACTGAAGAACTTCGGATAAGATTTTCGAACACATTCAGCATCTTGAATCCGTGTCTCGCCGCTGGCGCCCAAAGCCGCAACGGCGCATGCCATGGCAATCCTGTGATCATTATGCGGATCAAGCACAGCGCCATGCAATTCACAAGGGCCTTTCACTGTCAAACTGCTTTCGTCCATCATTATCTCAGCGCCCATCTTTTTTAGTTCAAGATAAAGCGATAACAGCCTATCCGACTCCTTGTATCTAAGTCTATGCGCATCATGTATTTTAGAAGTGCCTTTCGCATAACACGCGAGAACCGTGCAGACGGGAACAAGGTCAGGTACATCCCTCGCATCCACATTCACAGCCTCAAGCAAACCGCCTTTCCCATCTATCTCAACTTGGTCTTTACATACCTTCCCGTTCACACCCATTTGCTTAAGAATTCCCAGTATAGCCTTGTCTCCCTGCACCGTCCCATAACTAAGATTCTTGACGCTCACTTCAGAGTGCGTTATAACCGCAGCAACCAAGAGGAACGCGGCAGACGAAAAATCCCCAGGTACCCTATGGTCGCACGGCTTGTACGTTTGGTTCGATGGTATGCGGAGACAATCAAACTTTTTTGAAATGAACACTTTTATGCCATGCTCAGCGATAACAGCCTTGGTCATTTGAACATAACTCCTAGACTCCAGAGGGGTAGTTAGAGTTATTTCCATGTCTGCCTCTGCCATTGGGCTAGCGAACATCAACCCTGAGACAAACTGAGAGCTTACGTCCCCGCGCATGGCAGTTTTTCCTCCAGAAATCCCGCCGCCTTGGACAACGATGGATGGCTTGCCACCGAGACGTTGAAGATGTGCCTCAACTCCTAATTGCTTGAGACTTTGAAGCAGAGGCTCGATAGGTCTACTTTCTAAGGATTTCCCGAAGACAAAGGTCGAAGGCTCAGGTGCCAATGCTGCTACTGGTATCATGAACCGCAGGGTTGCTCCAGACTCTCCGCAGTCTATGGGCGTCTGTGCGCCTTTAAGCGGTTTGGCGCCTTCAACCGTCCAGCAGTCTTCTGCCGCCTTTACTTTTGCGCCTAAAGCTTTGACTGCACGCAAAGTAGCTTCCGTGTCGTCTGAAACCAAAGGGCCTGAAATCTTGGAGGTCCCACGCGAAAGCGCGGCGGCTATCAGCATTCTCTGTGTATAAGCCTTAGACGGCGGAGC
>CAZXCX010000053.1:0-6078 GCA_964639375.1 uncultured Candidatus Bathyarchaeia archaeon | reverse complement strand
TATTTGTGTTTAACATGTCTGCAATATTATCTATTGAGACGTAATATTTAATAGAGTGGGTTATCCATCATAAATAACGGAGACACACAATGCCGAAGCTACGCCTCAAAAAGTCACTATCAGGCTTAAAAAACCTGAAAAAAATCAAAATCAACATTCGCTTCAAGAAAAAAGAAAAGCAACTACCCATTCCTCCGGCTCCACCTAAACCAATACCCAAGGGACTTAAAGTCATCGAAAAATACCCATTATACGAACCCTTCTCACACGTTGTAATAGTTCAAAATCCAAAAACAGGCGAACACCAATATATCCTCGACGAACTTCAACTTGACCCCCTTGAAAGAGGCGTTTATAACCGCATCCTAGAAATATTACTCGCTGAAATTGAATCCCCAAAAGAAGAAATCGCCGACCCCAGAAAGTTCTTCGCAGAAGAAGCAAAAAAAATAGTCGACAAATACCGAATAAGCTTAGGCTGGCTCCCCGACGTCTCATGGTACAAAATTCTTTACCACGCAGAAAGAGACCTCGTTGGATTCGGAAAAATCGACCCGTTAATGCGTGACCCAAACATCGAAGACATTTCATGCGACGGAGTTAACAAGCCAGTTTATGTATGGCACAGAAACCACGAAAGCATCGAAACAAACCTCCAATTCCAAACCGATGAAATCCTCGACAACACGGTTGTCAAACTAGTACACATGGCTGGAAAACACGTCAGCACAGCCTTCCCCATAGTCGACGCCTCTCTCCCAGGCAAACACAGACTCGCGGTTTGTTACAGACGAGAAATCACCCCCTTCGGAACAGCTTTCACAATCAGAAAATTCAGAGAAGATCCCTATTCAATAATAGACTTAATCAACATAGGCACGTTCTCGGAAGAGATGGCCGCTTACTTCTGGATGTGCCTCGAAAACAGATCTTCCATAATGGTTCTAGGCGGAACAGCAGCAGGCAAAACAACAGCTCTTAACACTTTGGCATGTTTGATCAAGCCTGGAAGCAAAATCATCACTATAGAAGAAACCGCAGAGCTTAACCTGCCTCTTGAAAACTGGGTTTCACTTATTGCCAGACAAAGTTACGGCTTAGGCGGAAGCAACGTAGGCGAAGTAGCCCTTTTCGACCTTGTTAAGACTTCAATGAGGCACCGCCCAGACATATTGGTCGTGGGTGAGGTAAGAGGTCAAGAAGCATACGTTCTCTTTCAGGCTTTGGCCACAGGACACGGCGGCATGTGCACCATGCACGCTGAAAACTTGGACTCAGCGATAAAGCGGCTAACTCAGAAACCCATGGATATCTCGCCCGCATATATTCCATTAATGAACATTGTTCTTTCAATACAGCGAGTCCACCTCACTAAGAACAACGAGAAAAAAGCGTACAGAAGAGTCATCACGGTCAACGAGATTGTGGATTACGAAAATTACAGAATACCTTGCAAATGGAACCCCGTCAAAGACGAGCACGTTATGGACTTCGAGAAGAGCACGATGTTATCGTCCCTTGCCGAGCGCCAAGGCGTAACTAAAAAAGATCTAATTGAAGAAATCGGCAGACGTAGAGACGTCCTGCATTGGATGCGAGAACGGAACATAAGAAGCTACAAAGATGTTGCCGCCATCGTCGCAGAATACTACGCAAGACCTAAGCACATTTACGAGAAAGTACTTGCAGGGGAGGAGGTAAAAGCCGTTGCCGCTTCTAAAGACGTTTGAGGCTTGGTCTTTTCGCCTCTTCGGAGGCATAGCTCCCTTCTTCTTGAAGCATATCTACGAATTCAAGGATATGCTGGAAAGGGCACGAATCAAGATTTACCCTGAAACTTATGTGTCGTTGATGTTTTTTGTTGCAACGTTAACGATTCCAGTAACTGTAATATCGATAGTTTTTCTAGTTTTATTCGGGTTCATGCCGATCATCTTTTTGATTCCCTTTCCGTTTTACGTGATGGTCGGTTTTCTGCTGATACCGATGTCCAAGGCCAGCGACAGGGCATCTGGCTTAGAGCGAGAGATGCCATTCGCCGCAGCTTACATCAGCGTTATGGCATCTGGAGGCATCGCGCCTTACACCAGCTTCAAAAGGCTATCCAAAGTTGAGCTAATGCCAGCTATGTGCGGAGAAGCAAGGGAAATAATAAAAGACGTGGAAATCTTTGGCATAGACCCTCTATCTGCCCTGGAGGCTGCTGCAAAAAAGAATCCCTTGGACATATTCAGGGACTTTCTCTCAGGCTACGCCTCCACCGTGATCATAGGCGGGGACATAGGGCACTTTCTTGAACGAAAAGCTGAAGAAATATTCAAGACACGAGCGCTGCGCGTTAAGGCCGCAGCAGAACGCCTTGGAATGCTGCTGGAAACTTTCATAATCGTAATGGTCATGATGTCTTTATGCTTCTACATATTGTTCAGCGTAGATTCAATTTACAGCGTCGGCGTGACACTGTACTCTGGCATAATACTGTACACGTACCTGTTTACACCATTGCTGTCGCTGATGTTTATCTATTTGGCACACAGCATGCAGCCGAAGACGCCTATCGTAGATATGCGACCGTACAAGGTGTTTGGAGTCTGCGGCGTAATTGGCATAATCCTATTCCTGTTACTCACGAACTTCATGGGCGCTGTGTCCGTTCCCTTCTTCAGTTCACTCCAAACCATAATTGATCTGCCTCTGGCAATAGCCATAGCCTTATTTGTTGCGACATTTCCAGCCGCCATCGTACACATGAAACTTGCAAAAGAAAAAGCAGGCATGGAACAGGGAATCACCAGTTTCCTGAGAGACTTAACCGAAGTCAGGAAAACTGGGTTATCACCAGAAAAATGCATAGAAAGCTTGTCCAAGCGTGACTACGGAGTATTCAGCAAGCAACTTCGCAAAATAAGCTCCGAGATTTCCTGGGGTGTTCCCGTGAAAAAAGTAATAATGCAATTTCTCAAGCGAACAAAAAGCTGGATGACACAGCTAGTTATGTTCCTTCTCGTTGAAACCATAGATGTCGGCGGAGGCACAATTGAAATGATCGAATCACTTGCTAGGTTCAACAGTTTGACTCAGGAAGTTGAGAAGGAAAAGCGAATGTCCGTGCGCCCGTACATAATGATGCCTTACTTGGCTTCAATCTTGCTTGTGGCAACGACAATCATGATGCTGAGTTTCACTACAGGCACTCTGGGTGTGGGGGTCGTATCTGGTCAGGCAAGTGCACCGAAAGATTTCAGCGGGATGAAAACGATATTCTTAACATCGGTGATCTTCCACAGCTACTTGATAGGTGTGGTGGCTGGAAAGATTAGTGAGGAATCCGTTGCCGCTGGGTTCAAGCATGCATCAATACTCGTCATAATTGCTGTGGTAGCGGCCAAGGTTTTGCCTCTTTTCGTATCAATTTGATAGGAGCGGAGAAAAACACGGGATCTAGTCATGCGCAAAGTTTACGGAAAGATAAGCGAGCGGTTAGTCCAGCGATTTCAACGGTTATACTGACCGCCGCTGTTGTAGTGATGATTCTTGTGGCGATGGGTTTTGCAAACACTTTCTTGGATGCGCGGATGGCTGAGAACGAGTTCAGCACTAATAAGCAGTTTATGCTTACTACAGGGCTTCAGATTGATGATATTGCGTGGACTATTGGGCGTACGCAGACGGTTCGTTATTCAAGCAAATTCGGAAACATAAAGTTTCAATCGTTAGCGGTGAACTACACTTTTGAAGTTGATACAGGCAGTGGATGGGAATTTCTGTTTAGTAATGCGACAGGCATGATCCTGTTCAACATACCCGTAAGCACATACTCTATCAGCAACAACTACTTCGAACGCATAATGCCTTCTTCAAACGGTTCTTTTCTGCAACGAGGACCCTCAGCGCCAGTGAGCCAAGTGTTCTGTGTCGAAAAATTACCTATGAACGAGGGAAACTACACGAGAATAGTTGTCGTTCCTTCAATTCGAATGCTTAGTTCAAGCATTTCTGGGTCACAGTCGCCTACTTCAACGAATTATACCAAGTTTTATCTGCCTACTCTTGAACCGGGCAATCATCTCTATAGGTCTCAATCAATAACTATGACTGGCAACGATGTTATAAAAATAGTGAAAAGCGGGGTCAATCAAGTTCGAATTAACGTTACTTTCCCAAATGGCATACCCGATTCAACTCAAGGCTTTGACTACGACTTTTTCAACTTTGATCATACCATTGATGATTATCATGCTAGTGAGATTGTAACTCTACCTGCTGGTTCCGTGGTTGAGTTTTACGTTGGAAAAGTGATCGTGACGCTAGGGCAGGTTTAGAAATTATGGAGGACAAAGTTTGGTACAGATAACTATCGAATACATGATCATGATTCCAATCCTAATCATGCAGATATTCCTCTTTCCCTTAACAGCTGGTTGGATCATGAACACATGGGTGGACTCGCGCCAGACGCTTGCGCTGCAGGAAACGGCGAGTCACTTGGGCAGTTCGATACAGCAGATGTATTCCGCTTTAAATCACGAGTCAATATCTGCTGGCACTGTCACGAACAGGTTGGAGGTTCCGCCTTTCATAGAAGGCTACGCGTACACGGGGAATGCGACGTTAAGAGCTTTAGACCCTGCGACTAATTCTAGTCAGGCTCTAGACATTACACTCAGGTTTAAGGGAGGCCACATAGAGGCGACTACGTCGGTTACGTTGGGGCAAAACGTGGTGTGGCAGAATTCAACGTTTGTGAGCAACTCAACCGACGCGAGCTTAATTGCTACAAAGATGCCGAACGGTACGATTCGGCTATCTTTTGAAGGAGCCGAGTAAGCATGGTAAGCTCGACTATAGATCACCTGGTTGCCGTCACCGTGTTTCTAGCCGCGACCCTGCTTTTCATTGGTCTTTTCAACCAAACCATTCAGACGGCGGTTATTTATCAACGCCACAGAGCCACTGCCACAAAAGCCAGCGACCTCCTTGATAACATGCTGTTGAGTCCAGGTATTCCAGTTAATTGGGGACAAACCGATGTCAATCTGACAGGTTTTGGACTGCAAGACCCAGAATTCACGCAATACAGGATGAGCCCATACTCTCTTATGCGTCTCCAGTCGTCTGTTGGGGACCCTGTGTACTATAACGCCACAGGGCAATGGTACAGCAACGTAACAATTGGCGATCGAAATTTCATGTTGGTTCCCGATAGTTTAGCTTTGGATTATTCGACTGCTACGAGGCTGTTGGGAATCAATAACACCTACGGATTCCAGCTAACCCTAACGCCAATAGTATCAGTTTCTATAGAGGCAACTCAATTGGCAAATTCATTAAGGCTCGATATAGAAGCTAGTGGAGTGGGCTTTCCGCTCTCTTCGGCTACAATAAGTTATTGTTTTCTCAAGGTAGGAAGCCAGGAGAACAATACTTATTACGACATTTCCTTTGGCACAGACGTTGCTGATGATACTGGTTCGGCAAGCATAAGCATCCCTAATGTGGTGGCAGGCGATTCTTATGCCTTCATAGCATACGCGCGTCAGAGTGGTTTAGTCGGCGTCGGCTATCACGAACGCACGAAAGATGAAAACAAATACGTAATTCCCTTTATTGATAGTTTCGATGAGGGGCGGGTTTTGCTTGTGCATAGCCGCGATGTACATGGTGATGAGCCTTCTGAGTACACGTTGTTTTATAATGCTACTTTTGTGCTGCTGACGGAAGACTTTACGCTGCGTGAAATGCCTATTACTACAACGGGCGACCGCGTTGTCTATGGGGGTAGCAGCGAAAATGTGACTATTCCAACGTATAATCCTGGAATTTTGGTGGTCACATACAAAACCCAAGGCGCTGATCAGGATGGTGTTGTTTTGATGCCTTGGGGCGTTGGTTCTCTGGCTTTCTCCGTGACCTTCGGCGGCGACCCCGCAAAGCAGGAGTGGGTTGCCACTGACATGCGCCAAGTTGTAGTCGGCGGCATCGCGTACCAAGCAAAGATTGCAGTGTGGAGTTTAGAAGGTTACCAGGTGGTCGGCTAAGATGATGCGCACAATCGAAGTCCTAATAGTCATAATAATC
>CAZXCX010000052.1:0-6101 GCA_964639375.1 uncultured Candidatus Bathyarchaeia archaeon | reverse complement strand
TGTTTGTTCGGTAGGTCTTGTTTTCCGGCGACTCTATTCGAATGGCATAATTAGCATTATAAGGCGAGGGATTTGCTTCTGCCTGATTAACTAATTTTGTTCCAGCCAATGCTGAACCCAAAAGTGCTAAGATGAGTGTTAATGCTAATGCTGTTTTCTTCATAAAGGCACCAAATAATAATACGTTAAACTTTCCCATATTTTTTGTGTAAGAATCTTAGCCTTTGATTCCCTTCGACCAAAACAACCCAAAAAGCCGTTTTTCACAAACAAGCTGCTGGCTCTTCTATAGCTTGCCAAAAAAACCGACCAGCGCAAGATAACGGAACAGTCAAAGCCGTAGTCTAAACTTATAAGTTTTCAAAGTTTCATCTTGTAAAAAAGGGGCAAAACCGTGGAAACCAGAGCGAAGTTTGAAGTGCCGACATGGAACCAAATATACAATATGCTGCTTAGCCAAGCTAAAAAAATCCGCCAGAGCGGCTTTAAACCCGACATCGTTATAGGCATCGCGAGGGGCGGGTGGATTCCAGCTCGAGTTTTATCAGATCTTCTTGAAACCCCCGATCTTGCCACCGTCCGAGTCGAATTTTACTTGGGCGTTGCCGAAACCAAAAAAGAGCCAGTTTTAACCCAAGGCGTTTCCGCGGTTGTGACAGGCAAAAAAGTTCTCATCGTTGATGATGTTGCCGACACGGGCAAAAGCTTGAAACTCGCCAGAGAGCATGTTCTGCAACAAGGAGCAGTAGAGATTAGAACTGCTACAGTTTACAGGAAGCCCTGGAGCATAATTAAGCCAGACTATTACGAGACAGAAACAAGCTGCTGGGTAGTTTTTCCATGGGAAACAAAAGAGACTATCAGGAAAATCGTTGAAAAACACGTAGAGAAAAAAGCAATTGACATGGAAACTGCGAAACTGGTAAAAGCTGGGTTGCCCAAACAACTGGCTGAAAGATTTCTTAAAGAAGTGTTTGAGGAAAGAAATTGCTAAAATACATAGAAGAAACTGGAAAATACGTGGAAATCACGGGCTTTAGAAACATAATGATCGGCGATGCTAAAGAATTCCTGAAAGCAGTCCGCAAGGAGAAGCAGCAACGCGGTTGGGTTCAGTTTTTCGACGCTGAATTGGTGGCTACCTGGCAACACTTGCACTTTGCAGTCTTAAACGCGCTACTAGCCTTCAAAAACGAAAGGAACATCTCGAAAAGCGTGGCGATGGAGGCTATGCTTTACGCTTCTGCTCAACGCCAGATTCGAAGGGCTATAGAACTCATAGGAGTCAAATGCGACTCTGCGAATGTGGCCGTAGTGATAATCGGTGAGAGCCCCAATTCCGTTAAAGTGTGTCTTTCTGCGGTTTCAAAGCGCCTTGGCAAGGAGCCTGATGAGACAGTCCTCGAACTTACAAAAGAAAAGACTCAAAGCATCCGCAAAGCCTTCGGGATCAACGCGAAAGAGCTTGAAGCAGTAATGGAAAAGAACAACGTCGAGCAGGCTTTGGTCAACCTTGTTATCGAGAGAACGGCCTTGCTGTCCACTCAGCTTTAAGTTTAAAGCATTTTTTCTTTTACCACGGCTAAAACGCCGCTGGGCTCTATGAGGGACATACCCGTTAAGCCCCCAATAACTTCGATTAACAGAATCTTATCTGGATTTTCCAAGTCGACTTTTCTCTTAATGTCCATTGCTACTGCTTCTATTAAGTCTCTAGAATGAAGGCTGGTGAAACGCTTTTCGACAGTAACTCTGAAGGTCTCGTTCTCTCCTATTTTCGCGGCAAGCTCTGTAGTTGTACTCTTTATTTCGTCCAAATCGGTGCGCACAACCCTCTCAACAGGAATAATCCTCAACGCGTAGCGAAATTCGTATGGGCGCTCCTGCAGAACAGCGCGGAACTTTTCTATAACCTCGCAGGGGTCAAAGGCAGTTTTTGCCGCGATCAAGCCTCTAACTCCAGTTTTATCAACTGCTGATGTGGGGTCACCTAACTCCTCCTTAAGCAGGTAAAGCATTTCAGAGCACATTTGCCTCTCGCTTCCACGTGAAGTTGTGGCTAAAAGGTTAAAATCCGAAAGCACGCTTTCCACTCCATTACAGAGTAGTTTTCACGAGTTTATTTTGCTTTCTTATGGCAGGCGATGGAATAGCCTCTTTTTGATGGCTACAGCAAAGAGTGTTATCATCATGAATACAGGTAGAATAATTAGTGATGGAAATTCAGGAACTACCCAAACATTTGACGTTATGAGTTTAGACCGCACTATGCTCGTCAAACCAGTGTAGGAAAATTCAAAGGAGTATTCAACAAGCGCTCCTGTACTCTTGTCAAAGTAATACTCATAAATGCGGCTAAATTCGCCAACTTCAGGAGAATTCCCAATATCTTCTAATTTCAAATAGTTTGTCTCTCTTTGACTATTTACGTAGTCTCTAATTATTGTATAGTGTACAAACCATGGTTCAGCGGCGGAAGGATATATAAGGTCACTTTCGCCAAGATTGGCGCCAATTAAGGGAGGTCCTCCAGACTGCTCCCCTGTTTCTATGTCGCAAATCTCATCTGAATTTATTTCAGTGCCATTTCGATAATGCGTTGTAAGCTGGATCTTTATTTGTGAACCAGATACCTCAGTTACTGTAACTCTTATCCATTCTGTTTGGTTCAGTTCCACCAAATCTGCTGGAGGGGTGTCCATGAAAGTGCATGTCCAAAAAGAACGCATACTGTATTCGAACACGTCACCTTGCTTAACTCCGACTACTGTCTGAGCCTGAGCTAGCGTTATCCCCATAATTGTGGAGCATAAAAGAAACAACAGGAAAGCCCCAATAGCCAACTTGGTCATACAGCATCCCCCACGTCATTTCCATCGATTTAGTTTTTGTGTGGAGAAAAATCTACTGTCCTTTTAGTTAATAATGTTGTGGTTCTTGCGAAATAGAACAGAACAATCTTTTTGGCAACACTACAACTAGAGTTGCAGAAGTAGAGCCGAAAGGGATTCTGAAGCGATTTCGCGACCTACATCAGAAAAAGCGACTTTCGTAATAGTTAGATAAAGCGCTAACTTTCTTATTTTATTCTCCGTCTACCGTTAGCGGTTATTGCGCCATTAAAAGCCCATGTTTTTCTTGAGGGTCAGTGTAGGTTTATGGCTTTTCTCACAGCTTGAAAGCTCGAAGCCGTCGCCTCACATCATCCCACAGTAGAATTGGCAGCCGTGGATTTATCCATTTTGATGCTTTCAGGCACTACGCTTAAATTTAGATAAAATTTCCTCTATCCAAGGGGCAAATTGAGTTGGGCAAAACCTGCAAGCCTGTGATCGTTGTTCATGGCGGCGCTGGCACTTGGAATCCAGTTCACAGTCAACCCGCGTTAAAACGTGTCAAAGAAGCTGCTAACACTGCTTTTAGTATGCTAAGGACTGGCGGAACGGCTGTTGACGCCGTGACGGAAACTGTAGCGCTTCTAGAGGACACGGGAGCCTTTAACGCTGGCTGTGGTTCAGCCTTGAATATCGAGAAACGCGTGGAGATGGAAGCAGCAGTCATGGACGGTGAAACACTGCAAGCTGGTGCCACAGCGCTCTTAAGCGATATCAGGAATCCCGTGCGTTTGGCTAGGGTGGTAATGGAGGAAACTGATCATGTTTTCGTTGTGGGCAAAGGCGCTGAAGAATTGGCTCGAATATTCAATTTAGAAAGGCGAAAACCAGCCACGGCAGTCCAGATTGAGCGTTACGAAATGCAGTTAAAGAGCCTTTTTGCAGACCAGTGGGGTTTGCCACGGTTGGCTGCTCTGGTTAAAGCACATCCGGAAGTTTTCCAGCTTGAAACCGCAGGCGCAGTCGCGCTGGATGGTAATGGCAACGTAGCTGCCGCGACATCCACTGGCGGTTTTCCCTTAAAGCTTTCTGGAAGAATAGGTGATTCTCCATCAATCGGATGCGGCACTTACGCGGATAACCAGTCTGGAGCATGCTCTGCATCAGGCATCGGCGAGATAGCAATTAGGCTTGTGCTGGCGAAAACCGTGTGTAATCATATTGAGAACGGAAAAACGCCGCAGGAAGCTGTTGAAAAAGCAGTAGCGCTCGTCAACAAGCGCATCTCAGGCGCTCCTAACGCTATGGGGCTAGTCGCGATTGATGTTCATGGAAGAATAGGTGCCGCTCATAGTTCGCCAAACTTGTGCTGGGCTTACATGACTTCAGACCACAAAGAACCCGTAGCTTCATTGACAGCCAAGTTTTTGAAGTAAACCCCGAGTAAATGGCAGCCTAACTTAGTCGCGTTCATGGATACTGTTGAGAGGCAATTTTTCAGAGAGAAGAATAGGACAAAAAGCGGTGGTTTTATCTGTACTTTTGGAGGAGACTACGACATTTGACGAATAAAAATGTTTAAACCGCTCCAGACGAAGCTACACTACACCAAACTGTCAGTGGAGGTGAAAAGGAATGTTTGAGGAAGAGGAATGGGAAGAAGGAGAAGACGAGGACTGGGAAGAAGAGGAATGGTAGCTCTCGCGAAAAAATAAAACTTTTTACATTTTTCTTTTATATGTCACTATTACGTGTTTTCACGTTATTTTTACATTATTTTTCAGGTCCATGTTTATAACTTACCAGTTGACTTCATTATTGAGTTTGCCATGACCCGAGTTGCTGTACTGGACGCTGACAAGTGCAAAGTGAAAAAGTGCGGTCAGCCGTGCGTTAGTTTCTGCCCTATGGTGCGTAGCCGCGTGGAAGCCATAAGAGTAGAAGGCAACAAGGCTGTGATTTCGGAAATGCTCTGCAGCGGCTGCGGCATATGCGTCAAAAAATGCCCTTTCAAGGCTATTTCCATAGTGAACCTTCCAGACGAGCTTGAAAAAGACTGTAGTCACCGTTTCGGACCGAACACATTCAAGTTTTTCAGGTTGCCCATGCCTTCACCAGGCACTGTTCTGGGCTTGTTAGGACAAAACGGCATAGGCAAAACCACAACCTTGAAGGTCCTTTCAGGCGAAGTCAAACCCAACTTAGGAAACTTTCAAAATCCACCTGAGTGGGACGACATAATCAAGTATTACAGAGGCTCAACACTTCAGGACTATTTCCAGAAAATGAGCGAGAACAACCTTAAGGTCGCTCACAAACCCCAGTACGTGGACAAGATTCCAAAAGCCGTTTCTGGAAAAGTCGACGAGCTTCTAGAAAAGGTTGACGAAAGAGAGCTTCTAGATGAGTTCGCGGAGGCGCTTGAGCTCAAAAAGATTTGGGATAGACCCTTAGAGGTACTCAGTGGAGGAGAGCTCCAGCGCGTGGCAGTGGCAGCTGCCCTAAGCCGAGAGGCAGACGTGTACCTTTTCGACGAACCATCCAGCTATCTGGACGTGAAGCAAAGGCTTCAAGTGGCCAAAGCCATAAGAAGCCTTAAGGACTATCAGAAAACAATAATCGTTGCCGAGCACGATTTAGCCATTATCGATTACCTGTCGGATCAAATCTGCGTCTTTTATGGAGAGCCAGGCGTCTACGGCATTGTCTCACATGTTCACGGCGTCAGAACGGGCATTAACATTTACCTGCAGGGCTACATTCCCGACGAGAACATTCTGTTCAGGAAAGAATCCGTCATTTTTCACGAGAAGCCGCCGACCGTAAGTGCAGGCGCCGGCGAAACATTGTTGAACTGGAGGCGCATTGAGAAAACGTTTGAGGGGTTCAAACTCGTTGTCGAGCCGGGTGAAATTAAGCGAGGCGAAATTATCGGGATTCTCGGGCCGAACGGCATTGGGAAGACAACTTTCGTGAAGATTTTGGCTGGGCTTGAAGAATCAGATGATAAGCAGAAATTGGGCGCGTTGGCTGTAAGCTATAAGCCCCAGTACATAGCGGCAGAGTACGAGGGCACCGTTCAGGAACTCCTCATAGGTGTTGCCAAAGAAAACTTTACGTCGAGCTGGTATAACACGGAGATCCTTCAACCTTTAAGGGTTAACTTGCTTTTGGACAGAAACGTCATGGAGCTCAGCGGTGGAGAACTGCAAAAAGTCGCTATTGCCGCTTGCTTATCCCGCAAAGCTGATTTGTTCTTGCTGGACG
>CAZXCX010000051.1:0-6202 GCA_964639375.1 uncultured Candidatus Bathyarchaeia archaeon | reverse complement strand
GCGAAGTTAAATGAGACACTTAGTTTTCTGCCGAGTTTCCGATGCCCCACCGTGATCCGCATGACATTGGTGAAAGGGCTTAACATGAAAGATGTTGATGAATACGCTGAACTTGTTGAAAGAGCCAATCCAACGTACATTGAAGCCAAAGCGTACATGCATGTTGGTTTTTCGACTCTTCGTTTAGATTATGAGAATATGCCTAAGCACAGGGATGTTTACGATTTTGGGATGCAACTAGCAGAGAGAACTGGATACACGATTATAGACGAATCGGTCGAAAGTCGAGTTGTATTATTGAGTAAACGTGAAAAACCTATACGTTTTGGGTCTCCGTAAACAATATTATATTTATGGCAAATAATTCAATTTTTAGTTCTATCTAATAAGGTTAATAATGTGATGATGAAAAATGCGAGAGATAGCCTTAAATAGGTATTTAGATGCCCCTATTCTTGAACTGAGGATTCAATTTGACGGGTGGTGACTAATGGTAAGTGAAGGAAGAGGGCGATTGTTCAGGAGAAAGGACGGCAAGTACCTAATTTACATACCAAAAGACCTAGCAGAAGACAGCATGTTCCCATTTAAAGGAGCAGACTCCATATTTGTCAAAGTAAGCTTCAAGCTAAGAGACGAAAAGCTCCTGATTGAAAAATGGGTAGCACCTGAACAGCCAGAAACTTAGAAAAATACAAAAAGAATAATTCCCATCTCCATTTTTTAATAATATAAATAACTAATCAGTTGTGTTTTACTAAATCAGAGTGGTGAAAACTTGGAGACGTTAAAAATCATCCTAAAAGAAGTAAAAAAAGAGCTTACGCAAAAAGACGACGTGCGAGAAAACGCGCAGCAAAGCATGCGAAAAGCAACCAGCCTTTCCAAACAAGCCATACTTCTCATTCACCGAAAAAAGCATAAAGAAGCAAAAAAGCTAATCGAAAACTCGAAGGAAATCATTTCCAGACTTCAAGCTTTAGCTAAAGAGTACCCCGATATCATCTACAGCGGCATGTTTAGCGCGGCGCTTCAAGAGTATGCCGAGGCGAACATATTTCTAGGGTTAATTCAAAACTCGCGTTTTGTCACGCCAAAGGAGATCAATGTGCCTTCGGTAGATTACGTGTTGGGTTTAGCTGATGTCGTAGGTGAATATAGACGCTTGACTTTGGATGCATTGCGTGAAGGAAATGCCGAAAAAGGCGAAGAATGCTTGAAAACTATGGATGAAATATACATTGAATTAATGGCAATGGATGAAGCATACATGCTTGTTCCAGGACTCAGAAGAAAATGCGACATTGCACGAAGAATTATCGAAAGCACACGTGGAGACGTCACTCAAGAAGTGCGAAGAAAGTCACTAGAGAATTATTTAAAACGGTTTGAACGAGCGCAGGGAAGAAAGCGCCAGCCCCGAAAAGGTTAACCAATGCATAATACTGTTGTTGCGATACGCAATTTTTCTATTTCGAAAGCCCACAAAGCGCAGATGCACTTGGCAGAGAAAATCATTACTGAAGACAGGTTGCCGCAAAAAATCAATTACATCGCGGGCGTTGATGTCGCGTATTCTAACCATCTAGCCATAGGCGCCGTGGCAGTTTTGGATTATAAGTCTCTGGAACTGTTAGAGCCCCGAATAGCTACGTGTGAAGTGAAATTTCCGTACATTCCAACGTTGCTTTCTTTTAGGGAAATTCCTCCCACAGTTGCTTGTATTAAAAAGCTCAAGTTGCAGCCTGACGTTTTACTTGCTGACGGCCAAGGAATCGCACACCCGTACGGATGCGGATTTGCCAGCCATCTCGGACTTGCGATAGGAAAACCCACCATTGGAGTGGCAAAAAGCAGACTGGTCGGTGAGCCGAAGACGATTGGGGGGCAGATCTTTTTGGTTCAAAAAGGTCAGGTTATAAGCGAGGTGGTTACAACGAAAGAGGGGGCAAAACCTGTTTACGTCAGCGTTGGCCACTTGATATCGCTTGGAACAGCCGTGAAAATCGTAAAACACTGTGCGCGTAACAGTCGAATTCCCGAGCCGCTTCTGCGCGCTCACAGACTAGCTTCAGAAGAAAAGGATAATCCAGAAATTGAAGGATAGGGCATAACGAGCGTAGAAAACCGTAAAAGTTGACATAAGAAGAAAAGTCACAAAAAGGTTAAATAATTTTTATCGCGTGAAAACTGGGTGGGCGTTGAAAAGTGGAAATCTCGTTTGAAGAATTTCAAAAGCTGGATCTACGCATAGGAAAGATTACAGAAGCAAGCCAAATTCCTAGTTCGAAAAACCTCATAAGAATTTTGGTTGATTTTGGAACGGAGAAAAGGCAAGCAGTCGCGGGACTCCTGCAGTGGTACAAACCGCAAGACCTCGTCAACAAGAAGTGCGTTTTCATACTTAACCTTCAAAAGCGCAAGGTAATGGGCGTGGAATCGCAATGCATGATATTGGCCGCTGAGGACGACAAAGGTAATGTTGTGGTGCTGCAGCCAGAAAAGGAAATCGCGGAAGGAAGCAGGGTCCACTGAGTTTGGTATTCCTTTTCTAACGCAAAAACGCGACAATAGGTTTAGCTTTTTCTTTGTTTCCGACGAGATATGCAACCATATCGGCATCTAAATCAAGCCACTTCGCAATTCCAGCAGCCATATTGGCATTGTTTTTGAAAATTATTTTTAGGTAAGGTAAGACTTCCTTCGAAGCACGAGCAGCTGAGATGTGGCATTTACGCTTGATTTTGAAGCCTATACGCGATTGCATCGCCCGTTCAGCTTTGGACCTAGACAGCATCAGAATGCGGCTTGGAAATTTGAATGGCGTCCACCCTTGAACCTTCGAGTTTTGCCTAGCCATAGCCACGCCTGCTGTCATGTAATCAATCACGTAACGGGTAAAACTCCAATCTTGAGTGGAGCGGATTCTGCCGCGATAAACATCAGCCATTGAAAGAGCATCCATGGCTTGGGCTAGATCGTGCGGGTCAGTGAAGTGCGCGGGAACATTCTCGTAAATCCATTCGAAAAGCATGTTTATATCAACATCAGCCATGTCTACTGCTTGTTTCGCGCCCCAAGAAGTTCTGCCGTAAATTACCATTTTAAGCACGTTGAAAATGTTTTCTTGCCGATCACGGTAGCCAAGCCAAGAAACATCATCATATGTTAGGCGCTTTTTCCCTTGAGACAAGGCCTGAAGGTCATTCACCGCTGAGCGAACGTCACCCTCCGAACGTTGAGCAATGAACTTCAAGGCGTTCTCATCAGCTTGAATTTCTTCACGCTCACATATGCGTTTTAAGTGTTTCATTACCTCACCTGCAGGAGGTTTCTTAAACGCTATAAGGAGACAATAATTACGAAGATTCGTGAACCGCGGGTCGTACGCGTTGTTTGCGATCAAGATTACGGGGCACTGGGCGGTTTTCACGATTTCAGTGATCGCTTTGACCCCCCCCTTGTCTGCATTTCCCGTCAGCCCGTCTAATTCGTCGAGCAAGACTATTCTTTTTACACCAAACAGTGAGCCGTATTGTGAGGCTAACCCTGCGAAACGGTTTATGGCATCTTCTGTCCTGTAATCGCTTGCGTTTTTTTCCACAAGCTCCATGTGTAAGTCTTTGGCTAAAGCCTCAACGGTGACCGTTTTTCCGACTCCAGGCGGTCCATAAAGAAAGACAGCCCTCTTTTTTGGTACGCCCTTGCTCCAAGAGTTCACCCAATCACTAAACTTTTTGATGACTTCTGTGTTTCCAACGATTTCAGCAGCGGATTTCGGTTTGTGCTTGACTGCCCATGCCGCGTACAAAAATAGCACCTAGTTTACTTTTTTAGTTCATAACCCGCTTCAACAAGTCTCGCTAACAGAGCGCTCAATTGTACCTCCTCGTCGGAACCTTCCACAAGGCGATAATCTATCTCACCTGCGATGCCTGCTAGCTTTATTTTCCAGGGTTCTGGAATCTCTGCCGCTTTAAAAATCTCCGTGTGAATCTGCCGAATTATGTCACTGCCAGCTACACCGTACTTTTGAATCATATCGCGCAACTGTTTTCTAGCACCTAAAAAGTCGCCTTTGATGGCAGTGGTTAGCATTTTTTGCACGTCCGCGGGGCTGGCTCTGCCAGTTATCGAGTAGACCAGTTTGGCGTCTACGGGTTTGTTCACTGATGCCGCAGATTGCAGCGTGTTTATGGCTTTTCTGAGGTCTCCGCCGCAGACTTCGAAGATAGCTTCAGCGCCGTCAGGTAATAATTGGACGTTTTCGCAGTCAGCGATGTGCTTTACGTACTTGTCATGTTCCTCTTGGGGCAGAAAAGTAAACCTGAAAGGCGCACATCTGGACTGAATTGGCTCAATTATCTTGCCGCTGTAATTCGCGCACATAATAAAACGGCACGTTTCAGTGTACCTTTCCATAGTTCGCCGTAAGGCTTGCTGGGCATCAGAAGTCATGTTATCAGCTTCGTCCAAAATCAGGATTTTGAAGGGAATTCCGCCGATAGAGCGAGACCTTGCAAAAGTCTTCACAGTTTCCCTAACAACATTGATTCCCCGCTCATCGCTGGCGTTTAGCTCCATAAAGTGTTCACGGTAACCTTCACCGTAAAAGTCGCGGGCCAAACATAGGGCGGCTGTGGTTTTGCCCGTTCCCGGCGGTCCGGCAAAAATGCAGTGAGGCACGTTTTTGGATTTAACGAAACTCTTTAAACGTTCGACGATTTCCTTCTGGTCGACCATGTCGTCTAACCGTTTTGGCCTGTATTTTTCAGCCCACATTTCAAAACTCAAATGGATAAGCCTCCTTTCGTGCTAATTAAATGCTCATAGTGATTATATTTGTTTTGGGCGGGCGAAATATTTTTTTCACCTAGAAGCACTAGGCGTTTAGAGGTTCAAAAGATGATGATGGTTGTTTTAAAATCATTTTTGGGGTGTGTGTTCCCTTAGATGTATGTTTCATTTATTTCGTATAATCCATAGTTTTTCGCATATAAATGATGTTCAACAGGATTATATAGAAATACATTTGTATTGGTTTTTCACATTTCAAATGCGTTAATCTGAATGTTTGTAATAAAAGGAGACAAAAAAATGAGCGAACGTGTACAAAAAAACAGTTCATACCTAAATGGAAAATCAACAGTTGGAACAACAACACGCGTTAAAGACACAAGCAGCATAAGCGGAATGTGCCCCATATGCATCCACGACTGCCCAGTCTTGTGCGAAATCAGCCTCTCCGCTTTCCGAGGCAGAGAAGCACTCTATCCAGAACCAAGCCAATTCGGAACAAGCACCGCTGCGTCTCTTAAAGACTACGGACTCGACTGGTCCCACTTTAACATCCAAGCCAGCGTCTTCGAAGCCCACGGTATCGAAGAAAACTCGGACGTCGCCATCTTTCAAAATGTAAACGTAGAAAGCAAAGTGGGTGGGATACCGCTAAAACTTCCAATAATGACTGGTGCTTTCGGCTCAACAGAGGTTGCACGTAAACACTGGGACGGACTAGCCATCGGCGCAGCCCTTTCGGGGGTAATGATAACAATCGGAGAAAACGTCTGCGGCATGGACACCGAGTCCAAAATAGAAAACGGAAAATTAACTTACTCTAAAGAACTAAAGCGACGAGTCGACGCATTCAGGAAGTTTTGGGATGAAAAATACGGTGACGTTGTAATTCAAACAAACGTAGAAGATCAGAGATTAGGTATAGATGTTTACGCCTTATCGAAACTAGAAGTTAACGTGATTGAGAGGAAATGGGGGCAAGGAGCCAAAGCCATAGGCGGCGAAGTTCGCATAAAAAACTTGGAGAAGGCTATTCTATTAAAAAAGAGAGGTTACATTGTCATTCCAGACCCTGAAGACCCAACGGTTCAAGAAGCGTTCAAAGAAGGAGTGTTCCGCACTTTCGAGAGACACAGCAGAGTAGGCATACCGAAAGAAAAACCCTTCATCGAAGACATAGAATGGCTTAGAAAACAGGGCGCAAAACATGTATTCCTAAAAACAGGAGCATACAGACCATCCGCCGTAGCCTACACTATGAAGTTCGCGTCAGAAGCCAAAATTGAAGCACTAAGCTTCGACGGCGCAGGAGGCGGAACAGGCATGAGCCCGGTGCCGATGATGGATGAAATGAGCATTCCAACAGTGTACTTGGAAGCGTTAGTTCTGAAGTGCGCGCAGATAC
>CAZXCX010000050.1:0-6209 GCA_964639375.1 uncultured Candidatus Bathyarchaeia archaeon | reverse complement strand
CTACGGGGTCGCTGATGCGGTTGAAATGGCGAAGCGCGAACAGGATAAGGAGTTCGCCTTTTTTGCGGTGGGTTTTGAAACCACTGCGCCGTCAACAGCGGTTGAAGCTCTTGGGAAGCCGCCTGAAAACTTTAGTTTCTTGGTTTCGCACAGGTTGATTCCGCCTGCTATGGAGCTTTTGCTGGGTGTCGGCGACCTGCAGATTGACGGCTTTATTGCTCCTGGCCACGTGAGCGTTATTATTGGTTTGAAGCCTTACGAGCTTTTTCCGCGGGTTTATCGCATGCCAACTGTGGTGGCTGGCTTTGAACCCATAGATGTTTTGATGGGAATCTACATGCTTTTGAAGCAGCATGCGGAAGGCGCTGCTCGGCTGGAAAACGAGTACATGCGCATAGTGAAGTGGGAAGGAAACCCAAAAGCGCTGGAAATGATGGATAAGGCGTTTGCAGTTACCGGCGGAAACTGGCGAGGCATAGGCAGACTGCCCGATTCAGCTTTAAAACTGCGTGAAGAGCTTGTGGAGTATGATGCGCACGCCAAGTTCGGCGTCCACGTGGAGCAGGGAAAGGATATACTGCTTGGCTGCGAGTGTCACTTGGTGATTATTGGCAAGATCAAGCCTGACGAGTGTCCCATGTTCATGAAGGGTTGCACTCCAGAAAAGCCCATAGGCGCTTGCATGGTTAGCAGCGAAGGCACCTGCAGAGTCTGGGCTACAACAGCCACTCGTTCCACGCGATAGTCTGTTTCTGTAATTGCTCTCTCGGAGACTATAGCCCCCTTATATAAAGCATGAAATGTAGATTGAATTTTAGTGTGAAGTAGGTGTTCAGCGGCAGCGTAGACTGGCAAAATTTCAAGAAAAGACATTAAGCGGAAATGTTCGTTGCTTTCTCTTTTGGCTGTGAAAATGTGTAGGTTTTATACTTTAACTCGTACTCTACAGACCTATATCAGCAAAAAGCGGCGAGAATACACTTCACTTGATAGTTACTTACAAAACTGTACGCTGATTTTTAGCGGTTTTTTGGAAATTGATTAGCTTACGATTCCTGTGTGGTGAATAAAATTTTAATCCAAGTCTGTTGCTTCTCAAGTTCAGAGCGGGTTCATCATCTCACTTATGATGGTAGATTGAATTAACTTTTAACATTTGTTTGCAACCAGTTTATCAATTCTTGTTTTGTTCTCGAATTGGTGGAATCCATGAGATTTTTTATGTGGATGGCTCTTTCATCAGGGTTTTTGGGTATACCAAGAGAGTTCATTACTCCGTGGTTGAAATGGGTTTGAAATTCCATTGGTATCCGCTTAGCAGCAACCCCTGCTTTGGTTTGTACGATAGAAGCTTGAGAAAAGTAATCTTCTGGAAAACGCCCATTCTCGATTTGCTCCCAAGCAAGAAAGGCACATCTGCTTCCAAATTCGTATGCTTGTAACACATGTCTGTCCGTTGTATCGGAACCCCAATTCCTCTCCTGTTTAACGTAGTTCGGCAATAGCTTCTTTACTTCGTTTTCAAGTTCTGATTCTACTATATCTCGATTTTGTTCGTCGCGATATTGAAATCTGACTCTTAATTCATCTGGCTCGTTTGGGTTCGGCGGAGCCTGAAAATAGTGGTTGAAAGCAAAACCGTCTATGAGATTGTGATTTTCGAGTTGCTGTATCCAGTTCCTCAGTTTTCGAATGATTTCTTTTTGCTTGTTGAAATCTGCTGGAATTGGATATTCATGCCACAAATCTTTTCACCTCTCTCCATATTGGTGAACCTTTTTATTTTCTTGCTATTTGAATTCTTGCTCTGGTTTCCCTTGAGTACCGTTATTTTGATTTTGTCCAAAATACAATGCTTTTTGGGTTGGATAAAATTTTAATCCCAAACCCAAAAGGGCGAGCACAAAAGCAAGAGAATGTTTGTCACTTTCTCTTTCTAAACAGGCATTGCCCAATTGAAAGTGTAGCCGTTAGAGATGTTCTTCTGCGTTTGCTAGCATATTCTTGGGACTGGGTCGCCTACTGGTCTGGCGATTATTCGTTTGCCTCCCACAGTCGTCTGCATAGCCACGCCAGCGAACTCTTTTGTAACTTCGCCGATGATCTCCGCGTCTTTGCCTTCATCCGTCTCTTTCAAGAACTTCAGGACTTGTTCTGCCTTGGCGGGTACTGTGCCGATTATTATTTTTCCTTCGTTTCCAACTTCAAACGGGTCCAAACCCAACATTTCACACGCAGCCCGCACATCATTTCTTACGGGAACTTTATCCTCGTGAATGAGTATGCCCTTTTTCGATTTTTCGCTGAACTCGTTCAGGGCGTCAGCCAACCCGCCTCGTGTAGGGTCTTTCATGGCGACGACTCCGCCAACTTCGCCGACCATGCGCTGAATCATGCGGTTTAGGGGTTTAACGTCTGATTTTATCTCGCTTCCGAAGGTCAACCCCTGCTGCGCCGATAGCACAGCCAAGCCGTGGTCGCCAATGGTTCCAGACAGTATTATCTTGTCGCCAACGCTCAAGTTAGAGTCCAGAACCCAACGCGCTGCGAAACTGCTATTATATTTCTTGACAACCTTCAGGTTATTCTCTAGCGCCACTGTTCTTCGACCGACCCCAGAAACGTTCATCACGCAACCGCCTAAGCTGCCTTTCTCAACGACTTTGGTGTCGCCCGTGACTATGCCCACACCCGCTTCCGCGCAAGTCTGCCGCATGCTCGCCAAAATCCTCTCAAGGTCGGAAAACGCCAGCCCCTCTTCCAGAATTAAGCCGCACGCCAAAGCGTACGGTTCAGCGCCCAAACATGCGATGTCGTTGACTGTTCCAGAGATGGCTAGGCGCCCGATGTCGCCGCCTGGAAAGAATATGGGCTTGACGGCGTGAGAGTCACTTTTAAAAACCACGTCGCCTACGACGGCTGCATCGTCCATGGCTTCAAGTGGAACCTCAGCGTTGCCCACGCCTCCAAAATACTTTACAACGTAATTTTTAACCAAGTCGTGCATGACGGTGCCGCCTGCACCATGCAGCATTGTGATTGTGTCTTTTTTATCAGTCATTCTTAGTCCCTTTTAGTTGGGATAAAGTAACCTTAAGGGTGAAACATAAACACATCGCAGAAACTAAACAAGAAATGTCGGAGGTTGCTTCTCTTCCGATGAAATATTTCCACCTCAAATGGAGTTTTCTTTTGCTTGCCTCGTATGGCTTGACCTATGTACTCTGGGATTTGGTACCTTTTCGAAATAACAATGATTGAACATTTTTTTGAATCCGATGCGATTTAGTTCATGCATGTCTATTAGACTCTTCTCTTTATCTACCTGAAGTTAAAACACGCAAATGTTATAAAAATTGACAACGCATATTGACAGCTTGAATTGTCTATGAACTACAACGAATTTGTTGAAAGAATCAATCAAATCAAAGACATGGGATTTGTAAAGTCGAATCGGAGCGGCGATACTGGAATAGGAAAAACTCTGGAAGACCTACTGCATATTTCAGAGAACAATATAGCGGGTCCTGATTTTGACATTTATGAGTTAAAGTCAGGACGAAAGGACTCTTCATCAATGCTTACGTTATTCACAAAGGCACCTATGCCCAAGGGTGCAAACAAACGTCTTTTGGAAGCATTCGGGTACAAACAGAGAACCAAACAGAATCAAAAACAGTTGCATGTGACAGACTACATGGGCATTCAAATTCCCGAACAAGAATGCAGCACGAGGGAAAAAGAGCTACATGTTACAGTTGATTCCAAATCTATCAACAGCGTCGGTCTTAAGCTTGAAATAAAGAATAATAGAATTTACATCGGCAACGCCAAGAATGTCACTGCTTATTATGATAAAAATACTTTGAGAGAAGCATTTGAGAAGAAGTACAAGAAGTTGATTCTGGTTTTGGCATCAAGTAAGAAAGAGGGTGGCAAGGAGTGGTTTTGGTTTAACGAAGCATATTTGCTTGAGGGCTTTAGTTTTGAAAGGTTTTCTGAGCTTGTAAAAGAGGGAGTTATCAGATTAGACCTCAGAATTGGACATTATCCTGATGGCAGACCACATGACCATGGAACTGGTTTTCGAGTATTGCCCAAAGACAGGCCTAAATGCTTCGAGAAGATTGTCAGGATAATCTAGGTTTCCAAAAATCCAATATGAACTCCATTGTTGCGCCTAGAGATATGAAGTTGCTTGGCCAACCGAATATTCCTACTTTATTTACGAGATTGCGTTTGTCCCAGATGAAAGTGTTTCTAAACTCGAAACCAGCTTTTTGCAACGCTTTAAGAACATATACGTGGGTGGAAATTCGTTTGTTATTTTCCCAAACGTCATTAACATTTATGATACAATGGGCTCTCTTCTTCATTAAAGGCAAAATTCCTGAATAAATCTCTTCAAGAGCTTTACTGTACTCTTGATGATTCATAGTGCCAAGGTCAGCAGGATTATTGGAATACTGTTGTATTTTTAGGTAGTGACTGTTTCTTCTAAGGTCGCCTCTAATGCTTTTGTTTAGGCGTTTATGAGCTAGCATATTTGCGTAAGGAGGCGATGTAATGCATAGTGAAACCGTGTTTTCTTCCAAGTATTCAGGAATATTGTGCGCATCATCAAGGATAGCAACCTGCTTTGTTCCATCATCCACAATCTTTTTTTGCCCAAGCCTTTTCCTACTAACCTCGATGTATTCTTCTTTTAAGTCAAATCCTACTGCATTTCTGCCTAAGTCTCGTGCTGCTATGAGAGTTGTACCAATGCCCGCAAATGGGTCTAGAACTAACTCGCCTTTATGTGTCAACGTTTTGATAAAGTGAGCAGGTAGCGCTATTGGAAACACCGCTGGATGTACATCTTTGTCTCGAATATCTCTGCCTTCATAGTAGAATTCTTTGATTTCGTCCTCTGTGATGGGAAATTCCTGAATTGCCACCTGACTTTTTACCCATTCTTTCGCGGTAATACAGCTAATGTGCTTTGAGTTGCAGTCGCAAGTCTTCATGAAATGTATATTTAGCTTTTTTCTATTATCTATCGTCTGGACCATTTTGCCTACAGCAGGTATAATGGTTTTTGATGCTATTATTTCTTGTTGCTGTGTTGTTTCTATGTTAGGATTTTCTTGTTTTTGCTCAAACCTAGTAATCTGAAAGCCTTCACAATTCTTACTTATTGCCACTCGCGTGTTGACAGGATATCTATTCTTCAGATATTTGGACCAGAGTCTTCCATACCGGTCGACTTTCGCGGGAGAATCATTCAACTTAGTTTCAAACGGCGCTGGCGTGTCCCCAATGAGTTCCACTCTGTTTTTAGCGGGTATGCGAATAAACCCTAATTCAATTTCCTTTCTTTTGAGTGCTTTTGATACCATAGCCACCAATTCTGTTATCCTATACTTTCTCGTTCTATAAATTTAATCTTAACCATTCCAGAACTTTTGTCTGAAACCGTAGTTCACTCACCAATTGACATGGCATTTCTCTCTTTATATAAGGGGGGTATAGTCTTTTCCGAGCATTAGAGGCACGTAACCATCTGGCATTTTTTGGCAAAAGTATAAAAGACAAAAGTGGACTCCAGAAGCTGTACACCTCACGTTCCGAACAGTCCTGCACATAGGACTTACACTCACTTCAACCTAGCTCAAACTAGTTTTGATACGGAAAGCCATATAAATCGCCATTACGCTGTTGAATTGCACAATCGGAGAAATGAAAAAATTGCCAAAATGGGGATACTCCATAATAGAAGAAGAACTGGACCCTGAAAAAACAGCGAAAGCCAGCGGCAGAGAAATCAGAGTATCCCACAAACACGCCCGAGAAGTATGCAGAACAATCAAAGGCATGATGCTTAACACCGCAAAAGAATACCTGAGGGACGTTATAGACAAGAGAAAAGCGGTTCCCTTCAGAAGATACAAAAAGAAACTTGGCCACCGCCACGGGCTAGATAAAACTTTTGCGGGAAGATACCCCATAAAAGCAGCACAGAAAGTACTGCATGTGGTCGAAGGGGCAGAAGCAAACGCTGAAAATAAAGGCTTAGACGTAGACAGGCTCCGCATATTTCACGCTACTGCCTATCCAGGCATAAAAATTAAGCGGTACACGCCTAGAGCGCACGGAAGAGCTTCACCGAAAAATGAGACCACGACGCACATTGAGATTGTTTTAGACGAAAAGCCTGGACAAGGGGA
>CAZXCX010000049.1:0-6219 GCA_964639375.1 uncultured Candidatus Bathyarchaeia archaeon | reverse complement strand
AGAATACGCGGATTAAAGATTAATGTTTTACCAAACGATAACAGAATAAACGGAATGTGAAAGCTACTTGGGTATGAAAGCAACCATCGCGGTGTTGGACAAACGAGGCGGCAACGCAACACTCAGCTCACATGATAAGCAGCATTGTGTACGTTTAGAAGATGCAACAGTCCTCTTTGATGGGCGAATTTACTCGCCAATTCTGGGCGCTTCAGGTACAGAAATCATTGCCAAAAAACTCCAACAGGCAGACCCCCTCAAGGCAAGCGAGGCGTTTCTTAAGGAGGTTGAGGGTGACTTTTCATTCATGATAGCGGAGCCGGAGAGAATCATTGCAGGAAGAGACCCTGTCGGTGTTCAACCGCTATATTATGGTGAGAACAGGACCGTTGCGGCTCTTGCTTCCAACCGAAAAGCCTTGTGGAAACTTGGAATAGAAAAAACGCAGTCCTTTCCACCTGGGCACTTGGCATTTGTCAGCCGAGAAGGCTTCAAGTTTAAGCCTATTAAGACTCTTGTTTACTCAGAACCAAAAGCGGTAACCATGCAAAAGGCAGCGGAAACTCTTCAGAAGTTGCTGGAACATTCTGTCCGCAGGCGAGTTTTTGGGACGAAGGAAATTGCGGTTGCGTTCTCTGGAGGTTTAGACAGCAGCATTGTCGCGTTTCTGGCAAAAAAGTGTCAAGCGAATGTTCACTTGATTCACGTAAGCTTGGAAAACCGTCCTGAAACGGAAGAGGCGAAGAAAGCAGCCGACGAATTGAACCTGCCTATTCAGGTTTATCTGTTTAGAGAAGCGGATGTTGAAAAGGTCGTTTCTAGGGTTGTGGAGCTTATCGAAGAAGCCGATCCCGTCAAGGCAAGCATTGGAGTGGCTTTTTATTGGACCGCTGAAAAAACGGCTGAGGCGGGATTTAGGGTGCTACTGGCAGGGCAAGGTGCAGATGAGCTTTTTGGAGGCTATCAACGTTACGTTAACGATTACTTGTTGTATGGAAAGGAAAAAGTAAGAAAAACCATGTTTGATGACGTCATTAAGCTTCATGAGAGCAACATTGAGAGAGATGTGAAAATCTGCAGTTTCCACGATGTGGAGCTACGTTTGCCCTTCGCCTCATATCAAATCGCCAAGTTTGCCTTAAACCTACCTATTGAATTGAAAATCGAAAGGATCACAGATACGCTGAGAAAATTAGTGTTAAGAAAAGTCGCACTGAACATGGGATTGCCCTCGTCAATAGCGGAGAAGCCTAAAAAGGCTGTGCAATACGCCACAGGGATAAATGACGCTCTCAAGAAAATAGCGAAAAAACAAAAGACAACTATAGCCGAATATGTAAACAAACTCTTTCTCAGCCAAATGACCGAAAAATGATATTTGATATCCTCGTCAAAGTTTTAACCTGAAGTTCAATGTATATATAAGGGAGGGGGTAGGCTCTCACAGAGCACTAGTGCCATGTCTTGGTTGAAAATAAATGAGAAAAGGAAGAAACTCTGAGATATCTCTTGAGAGAAAACACGCGTACGCAACGGATAAATTGGGTATGGTGAAGCGGAAACTCACTCGATTACCTGAATTGCACCTTCAGGACACTGGGCTTCGCATGCGCGGCAGACTAAGCACTCATCAACATTAACTGGGACAGATTTGCCATCTTTGATCTCAAAGACGCCTACTGGACAAGTGTTAACGCAGGTTTCGCATCCGTTGCACCTGTTATTATCGACTACTACTTTTACCATATTTTATACCTCTCGTAAGTTTGATTCAAACTCCGTCAGTGAAATAAAAGTGTTTAGGTTGGTTAGTGAATTTCTTCACGTAGTCTTAAGAGGATTCCGTTGATTGTTGTCTCAGCTTTCTCTTTCCGCCGCTGATAATCCGCAAGTGACTTCTTGTACGCCTCTAACGGGAGCTCACCTCTGCTGTGGCGAACTTCAATAGTCCTCATATTTGTTCCAACTTCAACGAACTCGATTTCTGCAATATCAAGCTGCCGAATTAAATCCGCATAAACGCCGCCTGCACTACGGAAAATCTTCTTTAATCTAGCTATGTTCTTGGACAAGGTATCTAAGCGAACTTCCAATGTCCTCCGTTGCACTTTATATCGGCGCCTTGGAATCTTGCCTTTCCGCGCTCTCGCTTTAAGAGACTTCAATTCTGAGGTTAGTCTGTTTTTCTCTTCGTAGGCTTCATTAAAGGCTCTAACGTGATCCGGGCTAAGGCCTATGGAGGCTTTTGGCGCTGCAACTCGCAGCGGTGCTGAAGTTTTAGGTCTTTTCCAAACAGCTACAATTACGGTTCCGACCGCCGCTAAAGTCCACATCCACAGAGTGGGGCGGAAAGACAGCCACAGAGGATTATAGTCGTAAGTAATCTGCAAAACGTCTTCGGAAGGAACAGCGTAATCTATGTTGCTGACGCCTTTTCTGCTAATTGACAGCGTTTCCTGAAAGATTTCTCTGATTAAATTTGAGGAAGGATCTATTGATGAAAGTTGCGGCTCTAGAAACCTTGCCCCTTCGGGAGGAACAAAGTTAACGGTAGCCTCATCAACATAGTAGTTAAAAGCTGGGAAAAGATCAAAATTCAAAATAAAGCGTGTGGTCTGCCCAGAAGATGCACTGGGCAAAGTGTAATCAGCCAACAGTAGAGCAGACCCACCGCTATTCAGAGACGAGACGAAAGTGACGTTAACAAAGCGTGTGTTGCCACTACTAGTTAGAACGTCGGTTGTCAGGATTCTGCCAAATTCGTCTCTTGCGGCAATGTTCGAAGCGTCAAGAGGCAAACCTATTTCAAGAGAACCGATGCTGGCCGTTGAGTTATTGGTGATGCGGTAACTGTCGGAGACCGTTATATCGCCTACGGGGCTTATTGCGACCTGACGATTTAGTTCGTTTATGTTGATTATTTGAAGACTGCCAGCACTTAGGGAAAAAGTGGCCGTCGCTGGAGAATAAGAGAACGCAGGCAAATTCTCCTTAACAAAAGTAGTTGTTTGAACCTCACCATCATCCTTTGCGATAGTTATGCTTTGGGCAACCTCAGGAAGAACGAGCATGACATTGCAGGTGGCAGCGTCTTTAACGAGACTGGGGTAGGCTGGGAAATCAAGGCTGAACACGCCGAAAGTCACATCTTGACTGACAAGGCTATTCGAAAGAACAAATACCACAGTAAAAACTTGAGGAGACCCTTGTGGAAAACTTATTTTTGCGCCGTAAAAACCGCTTCGGTCTGCTAATTGCACGCCGAGGTTTACTGGAAAAACGTTGTTGTCGTCATACGCTATGCCTTTGAGGACGTAGGAACCGTACTTATGCGGGAACCCGATTAGGAAACCACCCGTTAATTGTCCAGTTACGTGTATTGTATCGCGTAAGACGACGTGTCCAGAGTACATGACCTCAACTTGATGGTCAACGCGTTGTATAGTATAGTTGTCATCCTGCGCCAAAACCGTTTGTGAATTAAGCGAAAAGGGCAAGAGAACAGCCAGTGAAAAAACCATAAGCACGATTATGGCAGTGGTTCTCTTCACTTGAATTCACCAAGTTTAGGTTTCTCTATGTTATCAACAGCTTATTTATTTACTTTTAGAAAAAGCTGTACCACGCGAGTATTTAGTTTTTGGCTAGTAGAATGCTGTTAAGGCGGTTGCGTGTTCTCTAGTGCTCGGAAAAGACTATAGCCCCCTTATTTAAAGTATGAAACGAAGAGTGAATTGTGGGTTCTTTGTCAATCTTGACTAAAAACTGGGCGTTGCTGGCTTGTTTTATCAAAAAACCTAGCAGAGCCCGCCTTGTTTAAAATAGTAGTTCTCTTCTTTCTTAGAACCGAAGCTTCTCACGCCTTCTTTTTTCAGCTGCTTTCTAAGCTTTTCAGCGTATTCCTTAGTCAATTTGCCCCTCTTCTCCAAATACGCAATTATCGCCTCCGCCTGCGCTTCTGTATCGCAACGCCGTATGAAATCGACAACAGTGGGATCATAATTGCGAAATTTGTCAGACAGCGACTTTTCCGCTGTATCAGAATCTGTTCTAACAGCGCCTATCGCGACCTTGCTTTCCCCGCCTTCAAGTTCCTCTGATAAATTCGGAAACATTTTTTTAAACGATTTTTTGTCGGTCTCCATGGCCGCGACCTTCAAGCACTGCTGTTCTCGATAATATGTGGAAGCGCATCCTTAAGTGCCTTTTTCCTAATGAAACGACTTTTGTGGCTGAAGCAAAACCAATTGACAGCGCTAAAACTATTTACAGGGGAATAAATTTTTGTGTGGGGTTTTCTTCAAGCAGTCTTTCTAACTCTTTAATGTTAAGCCCTTTGAGTTCATCTCCGAAAATCTCGCATTTTCTCTTGCGACCTGCTTCCTCTGAGCTTCGAACAACGATTTCAGCTATTTGTTTGCCTGAAGTCTCGGCGTATATGTGAAAGGAGGCTTCTGGTTTTCCCTTTTTAGTTGCTGTAGTCCACTCGGTTTTAGAAATTTTTATGCCGTTCTTCTTGAGAAGACTCGGGATTTCATCGGGCACATCATGATACAACGCTATGTCGATGTCGCTTCCTTGGCGGATAGTCCCACGCCAAACGCTCCCGATTAAGAGGGGTCCGTGTTCCTTGAGGGTTTTCATTATTTTCAAGGCTTCTTTGCGCATTTGGATTAACCGTTCTTTTCTGGCTGGTCCTTCATTTGCTTCAGCGATTTTGTCAAGTTCTATGGCAACTTCAAGGTTTGTTGGGAGAAAGTGAACGCCTAGAGTTTTTGCAGCCTTTAATTTGGCTTGTTTATATTCCTTTTCAGCTCCAAAATATAGTAGGGTAGCCGCTTCCCTTGCGATTTTGCGCCTTAAATCAGAATCAACGTTCAAAGCTTCACCATGCAACTGACAAATCAGCATTTAAGTACCTTTTCGTACAATTCCACTGTTTTTTCAGCAACTTTGCTCCATGTAAATTCGTTTAGGACCCTTTTTCTGCCGTTCTTTCCCAGCCATTTCCGTTTTTCCGAGTTTTCCAGCGCGCTTATTATGCCCCACGCAATGTCTGAGGGGTTATTTGGATCTATGTGGTAGCCACATTGTTCTTCGCCGCGGCAGATAACTATTTCTCGCATTCCACTGACGCCTGTAGCACCCACCACAACAGGGCGTTCCATGCTCATTGCTTCAAGGGCAACTATGCCGAAGGGTTCATAGTGGCTTGGAAAAACTGCGATGTCGCAAGCAGCATAATGTAAGATGCGTTCTTCTTCGGGAATGAAGTCGAAACAAAATTTCACGTATTCATCTAGCCTCATGGTTCTGGTCAAATTTGTCAGATATTCTTGTAGGTCGCCTACGCCCACTATGACCAACTTTGCTTTGGGAATCTTGGACAAAACATGCGGCATTGCCATAATCAACTTGTCAACGCCTTTGACACCCACAAGTCTTCCCAGAAAGAGAATCATAGAGCCGTCATCTTTGAGACCGTACAATTCCCTGATTTTCCGCACTTTTTCCGCAGACACACTTTTAGGATCATATTTTTGCGGGTCAACTCCATTATACGCGACGTGGATTTTGTCTCGTGGGAACCCCAGTTGTACTAACTCATCCTTCATGGCGTACGATACTGTAACAATCATGTTGGCCATATTGGCTCCGCGCAATTCGATGTTGCTTACCACGTTAGAACCATTTCCTAAGGTTCTTCCCTTCTCGGTTGAGTGAACATGAAAGGCTAGAGGCAGTCCGCTTTCTTTTTTCACGGTAACTCCTCCAATTACTGAAAGCCAGTCATGAGCAACCACAATGTCGTATTTTATGTCTTCTTTTCTGATGAGTTCATTGATGAGTTTGGATGCAGTTAGGTAATTGTAAACGAGGAGGTTGCCGAATAAATGTATGCCTCTGCCCCACTTTTTGATGTCTTCCGCGATTACGTCGGGCAGCGTGTCGGAAACATCGATGTGTAATGGACGGTGGATTTCTATTCCGCGCCAAATTTCTCTCCTTGGAAGAGTACCAGCATCATCATTCATCGTGAAAACAGTTACATCGTGATCCATGAGGACAAATTTGCGCGTTATTTCAGCAGCGTAGGTTCCCAGTCCGCCCACAATTTTAGGCGGGTACTCGTAAACAAACACAGCAATCTTCATTCTTGGTGTTCACCATTTTCCAGTGTAGCATACGAAACCTTCGTACTAAAGCTTTGCTTATTTC
>CAZXCX010000048.1:0-6283 GCA_964639375.1 uncultured Candidatus Bathyarchaeia archaeon | reverse complement strand
TCTGCAGGTAGGGTGGTCTCCATAAACGCGGAACCTTAAAGCCCATTATCGGATGTTTCGCTCGATCCTTGTCATAGAGTATTTTCTCAAGCGACGGATACTTCTTCAAGGCTCTTCGCAACGCCAGCTTTGTTGCTCCATAATTGTACTGGTATATCCTGCGGTAATCGCTTGCTTGCGGGTGAACGAACACGCTGCACACAATCACCCAATCATCCACCTTATCCTTCGGAATAATTTCTTCCTCCACAGCATCTGCAACAGCCTTCGCAACTGCGGCTTGCGCTGGACCGAAAATTTTTCCAGCGTCTTCCATGTTTTTGACAGTCACTTTCGGCACAAGTAACGTGTGTGGCTTGGGCGGAAGATTGGGTCTTATAACAGCCAGCAAAGGCGTATGGCCAGCCGACAGGTTTGACAAGCCGTTAGCAAAGGCTTTCCCAACTGGCCCGTCTTTGTCGCCGATCAAAAGGTCCACATGGGCAAGTTCATTTCCTTCTCCCAAAAGAGCTTCGCCGATCAGATACACGCTTCCCATTTCTTCGACACTTCCATCTGAAGCAATTGTCGGTATGCGGTCTAAAATATCTTTGAAATCGACATTAAACTCTTTTAGCCAAGTGTAAAGTGTGTCCCTGTGAATGTTAAGCAATTTCGCTATTCCTGATATTGTCGGTTTTGTCGGCTTATGCTTTAACAAAACTCTATATTTGACCTCTTTTTTGGCGGCTTCTGCCAAGATTTTTACAAGTTCTTCCCGTGTTTCAGGTTTTTTAGTGTCTGTACCCGACATTTCTTGTTGCCTCTGGGCTCTTTGTGTATTCTCTGGTATATAAGAGTGTCGGAAGGGTGTGGCTTTTTCGTTAGGATTATGATTAACGTTCGATGGGGGCTGTCGGTGAATTTTCAAAACACTAATTTTTGGGAAATGCTTTGCCGTTACGGCGTGGCTCTTTTTGTGTTGTTTCAAGTTTTTCTTCGGTAACTCTTTATATTTTAGCGTCTACTGAGTGTTAGCATTAAGTGTGTGCGGGTGATTAAATGTCTTTAACTGATTGGGCGTGTTTAGGCACGGTCATATTGGGGTTTGTGCTTTTTCTTTACGGAGCTAACTTCTATGATGCAGTTGTCGGTTGGGTTGGTGTTTACCTTTTTTTGGGGGGGATTCTGGCTTTTCTTGTTTTTTACATTTATGGCGAGTTGACGAAGAAAGCGGAGGTTCAGAACCCGTAGAGCCCGCTGTATTTTTCCTGAAGATACTCCAAATAGGGTTCAGCTTCTAGTTTCTTTCCAGTTATTCTCTTTATTAGGTCGGTTGGGTCGTACAAGTCTCCGTGGCTGTGGACGTTTTTGATCAGCCATCCCCTTATGTTTTCTAAGTTGCCTAGGGCGAGTTGGCTACGCCAGTCTTGTATATCTTTTGTGAGGGTGGCGAGTATTTGTCCGCTGTAGATGTTGCCTATGGAGTAGGTTGGGAAGTAGCCGTAAAAGCCGCTTGCCCAATGTGTGTCTTGCATTACTCCTTCGGAGTCGTTTTCGACGTTCACGCCTAGGCGCTCCTCGTATTTCTGGTTCCAGGTTTCGGGTAGCTCGCTGATACCTATTCTGTCGGCGAAGAGGTCTTTTTCGATTTGGAAGCGTATTATTACGTGTAGGTTGTAGGTTACTTCGTCGGCTTCAATGCGGATTTTCGAGGGTTTTACCGTGTTTATGGCGTGGACAAACTGGTCGAGTGTTACGTTGGCGAGTGCGGGAGTGGTGATTTGTTTTAGTTGGGGAAGCCAGTGTGTCCAGAATTCTCGTGAGCGGCCTATCATGTTTTCGTATAGGCGTGATTGGGACTCGTGGATTCCATAGGAGCATATTGAGCCTGCTGGTTGGTATTTCCAGTTTTGGTTTAGGTTTTGTTCGTATAGTGCGTGGCCTGTTTCGTGGAGTACGGAGAAGATTGAGCTGGTGTAGTTGTCTGTGTGGTAGTGTGTGGTTACGCGTACGTCGTCGTAGTATCCTGAGGTGAATGGGTGCTCAGTTTCGTCGATTCTTCCGCCTGCTTTTGGTGATGTGATGTCGTAGCCGAGTGTTTGTGCGAGTGCTCGGGCGATTTTGCGTTGTGTTTCTGCTGGTATGCTGATGTGGAGTATGCTGGTGTCGGGTTGGTTTGGGCTGTTCTGGATTTTCTCTAGTAGCGCTACGAGTCCTTGTTGGAGCTCGTTGAATGTTGCCGTGATAATATCAGTGGTCATTTTTGGCTCGTAAATGTCTATGAGCGCGTCGTAGGATGTGCTGGTTTGCTTGACTTGCATGAGGATTTCTGCTGTTTGCTTTTTGAGGGCGACGAGTTTTTCGAGTTCGGGTTTGAGTATTGCGAAGGTTTTTGCGGCTTTGGCTTTTTTCCAAGTGTTTACGGTTATGGCTTGCTGTTTGGCGGTTTCCGCAACGAGTTTCTCTGGCAGACGCGTCTGTTCATCGTAGTTTTTCTTGACGAGATAGACGTTGCGTTTTTCCAATTCGCTAAGAGTGTCGTATTGTGGGCTTGTGAGTATGGCATTCAAGAGTTTTCCTGTTTGCGGCGCTGTGCTCATTTTGTGTTGGATGCGGCTTAGCAGGGCAAGTTGCTGGCTGCGTTGTTCTACAGCTTTTGGAGGCATCATGGTTTCCATGTCCCAGTGGATGATGGATTCAGCTGATTGTAGAACGATTAGGTCTTTGGTTCGCTTCAGGAGTTTCTTGTAGGCTGAGTGAATGTTGCTTGTCATTCTAGTTTGCCTTCCGTGTTTCTTGGTGTGGCTGGTGTTTATTTACTGTTTGCGAAGTTTTGTGCTCTGTGGTGACCTACCCCCCCTCCCTTATATAAAGACTGAACCTGAGTGTAGACGCGGTGGTTGACTGGGGCGAGTTTGGCGCTGACATCTCTGAAGCACCTTAAAGCTCACTTTGACTTTTATGAAAAACATCAAATACGATTTTTCTTCTCTGCAAAATATTCGTACATTATTCTTATCGATGGCAACGTTAAAAATCTGTAGATAATACTACTGTAGTCCGGGTATGTTTGTTTCTACTAGGTTTATGTCTAATTCTAAACTTATAGAGCCCTCACCAGTCATGCTTACTTTCATTTTCAGTGGCCAGCCAATTTGCTTGTCAACGTATATGGTCAGTGTTGGGCCGTCGGTTGCGTATTCGTAGACAATGCAGTCTCTGTTTCCGAATCCTTCAAAAGGCAGGTTGGCTTCATAACTGTCAATAAGAGTGCCTTCCTCGATTAAATATTGATTTTTTGACAGGTCAACCCAAACACTGACTTCTTCCTTCACAGGCTCACTCAACGAAGAGCCCATGCTTACGCTGGTAAGAAGTTCCGCGTGAGTACTGTTAAAGTCAACCACTTTCTGTCGCAACGTAAAAGTAAAGGATACAAACGTTACCGTAGCCGATCCCTCATAAGTCGCGTACGCGCCCTTAAACAACCAAGCATTTTGACCTTGAGGACTTGAAATTAAAGCGCTAACGAGGAAAGCGCCAACCACAACAGCAATAACCGCCACAGCTATAACTGCTATGAGCTTAACGTGACTTTTGGGTTTTACTACATTTGTTGAAGTACGAACTGGACTTGCCGCATCGGATTCCAAGCATGAACACCCGGCGGGATTATGCAAAACCATTTGATATAATGCTTATGTCTTTCCAATATGAACCTCGGAGCAGTCACCGAAATCTGGCTTCAAAGAGAATTATCGTCTCAAAAAACGGCAAAGCACGCTCCGCCACGACCCTCGCGCTCATACCGCACTCCGCGAATCTACGCACAGTCTCATCCACGTTCGCCAGCGTGGACTGCATCAAAAGAACTCGACCCGCCCGCTTCAAATTCTTCGGAGCCTCGGAAATAAAATGGTCAATGACTCGCCTGCCACTAGCGCCTCCTGCCCATGCGCGTCCAATCCAAGACTCCGCTTCGCTCTCGTCTGCGGGCAAGTAAGGAGCATTAAAAAGTATCACGTCAAACTTTTCTGCCTCACGTAAAGGCTTAAACAAATTGCCATACACAAAAGCCATCTTACTACGTACATTGTTGAGGTCTGCGTTTTCTTTTGCACAGCGAACAGCGTATGGGTTCACATCCACAGCCACCACAGCGCTGGCGTTTTTCGCGGCGAGTATACCTAGTATGCCGCATCCAGTGCCCACATCCAGCACCCGCTCACCCGCTTGCACATCAAGGTTTTCGGCAAAAAGAAATGAATCCTCTGCAGGTTCGTAAACGTTCTCCCAAACATTGAAGGCATAGTCGCCGAAGTACACTTGCTTAGTGGACGAGGGCATTTGCTAACGCTCCAAAATCTTTAGGCAGCAAATCTCTCACACGCTTGTCACGAAACTGAAGAGCATAAGCCAGCTTTTCCGCGTCTTCCTTAGACGTTTTAAGCCTATTCTTGATGAACGGCGCAATCGCGTTGCTGAGCTTCTTGTTGCGCTGCGTGAAAAGCCACTGCACCATCTGCCTAAAAAACGCTCTATTCCTCACTTCGAAAGGCGCCGCTTTCCAAGGTGTTAAGCGCACTATTACTGAATCGACTTCTGGCTCTGGATAAAACATTGATTTGGGAACAGCGTCCAAAAGCTCAACTTCCGCACTGCAACAGGCGACAACCGTCAACCACCCGTAATCCTCACTGCCCACAGCCGCCACAAGCCGATCAGCAAATTCCCTTTGCAGAATCAACACTGCACACTCAACTTTTCGCTCAAACAGCCATGTCACCAAACGCGACGACAGATAGTACGGCGGGATCGAAACCATCTTGTTAAACTCGGGCAACGCTGCCTTCAACACGTCACCCTCAATTACTGTCACGTTGGCAACGCCCTTGAGCTGTTCACGCAGCACTTCTGCAACTTGCGGGTCTTTCTCAACCGCTATTACCGCTTTGCAACTGTTCGCTAAGAAACGGGTCAGGAAACCAAAGCCTGCACCAGCGTCCAGCACCACATCCGCTTTGTCCAGTGAAGCATAATTGCTTAGCTTGGGAAAAATCGAAGCGTCTACCATAAAGTTCTGTCCTAAAAGCCTGTTCGGAACAATTCGACGCTCTCGAAGCAGACGCTTCGTTTCCGAAATGCTCATCACTTACGCCTTACTGCATCCGCGTGAACAAGCGATACTTACTGTCGCCCTCAAGCTCCTCAATAACCCGCTTCGTCACCAGCTTCACAGGATTAGGCAACTCAGTCCGCTTCTGCAAATCCTCATAACTCTCAAACGCCCGCCTCTCACGCTCATTAATAACCTGCCACATGTACTTCTTCCCAATCCCCGGAACCAACTCCAACGCGTGCATACGCGGCGTAATCGCCCGCGCAGTATTAAAAAAGTTCACAAACCACTTCTCACGATTCAACACTATGCGACTTATAACGCTTGGAAGCTCCGCCTTCGCGGCAGCCGTCAACTCGTCAAAGCCGATACGACCAATAATGTACGTAACCTCTTCACGGGTATCTTTCCCCACGTACACACGGTCATTAGGCTTGAGCAGCAAACCCTCCTTCACCAAAGCTTCTAGTAGAGTGAAAAACTCCTTGCCTACACACTGAATCAAGGCTCCCGCTCGGTAACCCGCCCTGCCAGTCGAGCGAAACCCCGGACGCCCGTGCGGCAAGAAATCTAACACGAAAGCGTACTCCTCGTATCGCTTCTCCATACTGGTTCCTGAGTCCCCTTTTTCTATTCGCGCTTACTGCTTAAAAATTCTTAGCCGATTAAGACTATTTCACAGCTCTGCTTTCATTCAAAAGCGAGATGATGGCTTCCAACTTTGCGGTTTCAATGATTTTGCGACCGCCAGCTAAGAAAACCCGCAGCTCATCCACAGTTTCAGGCATGCAATTCACAACCTGAACCGCCTCAGCCTCGTCAAGACCGAACTCCTTCACAAGCTTCTTCAAAAGCCCCTTCGCCTCCGCGGCATCAATCTTGGAAAACTTTTTCACGTAATCCAGGGTGCGCCGCTGAAACTGATCCAAGTTCTCCTCGCCAATAGCCTCCAGCACCTTCTTAACCTGCGGCAACGAAAGTCTATTTTCGCTTAACTCTCTCTTTCCCATGCTCAACTACCCTTGTACGGCTCTAAATGCTCAGAACGAACAATTATTTCCTTCACAGCATCACCCTTAGCTACGCTTACCACGTACCCACGCCCCCGCTTCTCCACCACAGTGCCAATCTTGCCGTGAAAACGCTTATGAGGTAAACTCTTCTGAACACTTGAATCCATCT
>CAZXCX010000047.1:0-6367 GCA_964639375.1 uncultured Candidatus Bathyarchaeia archaeon | reverse complement strand
GATTATTCAAGAGTGGAGCACCCAAATTCCCTGACCTCGTTAGGGAAACCGAGTTCATCGCTCTAACCAACCCGGACGAGTACGCGCTTTACGATGGGAAAATCGCGTCAACTGATACTGGCACCGTGCCAGTGAGCGAGTATCTTTCATTCACTAACGAGTACATTGTTCCGTATTCTACGGCGAAAAGGGCAAAACACGCCCGTGGATCATACATGGTGGGCGCCCTTGCTAGGTTGAACGTTAATTATGATCTGCTTTCTCCCTTAGCTAAGAAGACCAGTGAAATGTTCGGGCTGAAGCCTGTGTGTCATAATCCATTCATGAACAACATCGCGCAGCTTGTGGAGGTCGTTCACGGCGTGGAAGACTCGATTAGACTGATTAATGAACTTGAAGCTGCAGGTTTGCAGAGCCAGCCAGACTATAATAAGCCGGAAGTTAAAGTCAAGGCAGGCCGCGGCGTCAGCGCAGTTGAAGTTCCAAGAGGCATACTGTTCCATGATTACACGTACAACGAGAAAGGCATTTGCACAAAAGCAAACTGCGTCATCCCAACGAACCAGAATCACGGTAACATCGAGTTAGACATGAAAGCCTTGCTGCCCAAGATTCTTGACAAAACGAAAAAGGAGATTGAACTGAGCTTAGAAATGCTGGTTAGAGCTTACGACCCATGCATTTCATGCTCTACACACTGCGTTAAAGTGCATTTCGTTTAAAACCGCTCACAAAGGAAAAGGCCGGCGCAGTCTCTACAACTATGTGTATGTCATGCTTCCAAATTAGGTTAAGCCCCTGTAGTGCGTGAAAGCCTATAGCCCCCTTATTTATAGATTGAACTTTTAGTGTGAAGTTTTGATTCAGTTTTTGCGGTTTGTGTTTTGGTTTGCGGCAAACGTCTGAGGCACCCACCGCCAAACTGGCAAAGTTCAATATACCCTAAAGAAAAGGGGAAGCAACGCTGCGCAGAAATCAAGTTTCCGCTAAGGTTTTGTTCGTCCTGGTCTTAGCGACCGCACAGTTGCGCCTGCACGCCACATTTCAGAATCGCCCATGGCTTTCAGTTCTTCGGCAAGTTTTTGCCTGTAGTCTGGTTCCGCGCTTCTCTCGAGAACGATTCGTGTTTCTTCTCCTGTAGCTACAAGCTCATAGAGCGATTCAAATAAAGGCTTGGCGCCATCGCGGAAACGGTTCCTCCACCGCAATGCGCCAATACGTGCGGTTTCGCTGCAGTTGCAGTACATCCAGTCCATTCCGTTCTCGTCAACCAGCCTGATGAGGCTTTGCGTGAGTTCCTCCACGGTTTCGTTGAAGGCTTCGCTTGGGCTGTGTCCATGCTCTCTCAGCGTGTTGTACTGGGCTTCCATTATCCCTGCCAAAGCGCCCATCAATACGCCTCTTTCACCAGTTAAGTCGCTGAAGACTTCTTTCTCGAATGTGGTTGGGAAAAGGTAACCTGAACCAATGGCTATTCCTATGGCTTTAACGCGGTCCTCCGCTTTACCAGTGTAGTTCTGATACACGGCGAAGCTGCTGTTTATACCGCTTCCGTCCAAGAAATTTCTCCTGACCGATGTACCTGACCCTTTTGGGGCAACCAAGATCACATCGATGTTCTTCGGCGGAACGACCCCTGTTTGGTCTCTGTAAACTATCGAGAATCCGTGGGAGAAGTAAAGTGCATCACCTTCTTTCAAAGTGTTCTTGACCAAGGGCCATATTTCCCTCTGTCCCGAGTCAGTAAGCAGAAACATTTTGATTGTTCCTCGCTTTGCGGCTTCTTCCAGCGAAAACAGGTTTTCGCCTGGAACCCAGCCGTCTTTAACGGCTAAATCGTAATAAGGCGCGTGAAAGCCTGTTTTTTCTTGGCCGATAACGACTTTGATTCCGTTGTCTCGCATGTTTAGGGATTGAGCGCGACCTTGAATGCCATACCCGAGTGAAACTACAACTTCGTCTTTCAATATTTTTTGGGCTTTTTGCACTGTGAATTCTTTTCTTGTGATGACGTTCTCTTTTACGCCACCAAAGTCTAATTCTACCATAGCAATTTCCTCAAGTTAGTGTTATGTGACGCATATGAGATAATTAAGAATTTAGTTTGAAAACAACAAGATAATTATTTCTTCATCCATGCCTTAACTGAGTTTCATCCGATTTTATCATAGGAGGATTAAATTTTAATCTTTTTCCCCCGTGTTCCCGTGTTCGTGTATGCTTGTGCCCGTGCGTGTGTGTATTCCCTGTCACTCTGTCAGTCTATCTCTCTGTCACTCATACGCATATGTACGTAGTAAAAACCAGATACTATAAACTGTAAAATATAACTCTCACACAATCAAGGTTTGTGCTCTCTTTCATATTTGGTCAATATGAATAGTGCAATCTCAATAGCAATGTTTCGAGCTAAACGAAAATACTCTTTTTCTGATGTAAATGAGTGCCCTCCTTCTTTATGTAAGATGTCTACAAAAGAATCAATTAACTTGTCATCTTTATCAGATAATTTTAGGTTTATTTTTAGATAACTTCTAATGTTCCCCATCTCTGAATCTTTTATTATGGGTATTATCTCGCTTTTTTGTTTCGCAATTTTGTTTGCTATTTCTTTCAGCAAATTTCCAATGAATGTTCTGAGGTTTGAAATCATCCCAGCGTTGACAATTTTTGATGTTTCATTATTAATAAAATTATCAATTTCATTCAGAAGTTCGTTATAACTTTTATCAAAACCAAACTGTAATATTTTTTCTGAAACCGTCTTTTTGTCTTGATTTATCTCAATATTGACTTTCTTAATCTGCATCTTTAAAAGTTCATAACGGGCTTCAATGATAAGAGTGTCGAGTCGCACTGCTTTTATCGAGCTGAATTGGCTTTTTCTAACTATAATTGCAATCTCATTTAGCTGATTTAAGTCAAAATAGCCTGTTGGAATAAGGCGATAAATTACACTAAAAATCCCTTCACATCCATGTTTTCTATTGTCAAAAGAATCAATCGCTTCTTCTGTATAATTAAGTTCAAGCAAGGCATAAAAACAAAGTTGAGAAATACCGACAAAAGGATATCTACTCCATTTTAATCCTGAAGATGATGCCTCATCAGAATCTATGATTTTGTTTTTTAGACAATTGACAAAATATGATTTTAACTTTTCATCACTTTTCACCATTAGAAATAAATCGATTAAAGTCTCCGCATTCGGATATTTGAAAATACTTTTCTCATGCTCTGAGATAGTGTAAAATGTATTTTGTCCTTTGTTAAGGTCGCTCACTTCTTTTTCGAAAATGATTTGTATATTGCGTACAAGCTCTAATAACTCCATAGAAAATAAATACACATTTAATTCTTATAAAATTATTTAGACTAAATCGTTAAAGTAAAAAGATTCTTGGTTTCCATTCTTTTCTTTCATTCCTCAAGAACTTCCAACAGCAAAGCCTCTTCACTAATCAGATTTCAAAAATCTGTCTCCTTTTAACCTTATTTTCTCATTATACAATATATATGAAGTTATAGATATATTTTTGTAATTATCTGGTAACCTACATTGTTTATTAAGAATTACCTTACAAAAAGCGAGTAGCAATCCAATAGCAAGCGTGTGGTTCTTGGTAAGCCAGAGGGTTTATGCGGGAGAACACATGATTATTGGGTTTGAATCAGTTTGTTGCAGTTTAACCGGCTTGAATGTGTCGTTTGCCGTAACTGTGCCCTACTCCGTTTTGAAGATGGACGAAACAAGCTCTGCAGTGGCTGTGTAAACGAACCTGTTGCCTTTAACGGTCTGAAACGCTAATTGGTAGGTTGCTCCTGGAACGAACGTGTTTGCTACTCGCAGGACGACTGATTCCCCGTTGTTTATTTGGCTTGACCCAACGATGTAGACTACTGTGGCAGGTTGAGAGTTTACTGTGACGCTTTTTAACCTCACACTTTGCGTTCCAGTGTTGTATAGAGTAACGTCGACGTATGCGCAGTTTGGTCCCCATTGATGGTTTGTTGCGTGCAGGTCCTCGGTGTACATATTCGAGGTGGGTAAGCCGTTTATCCACGCTACAGTGGCTAAAATAACTGCGATTGCTATGCATAGCAAAATCACGCTGGTCATAACTGGAGGTAGAGCTTTTCTTGCGTTGTGTGGAGGCATAGCGGAGCTTTAGGGAAAATTAGTGGATATTATTTATGAATTCAAAATCAGAATTAAACAGCCTAATAAGCTGTTCAAAACACGCATACAGCCTTTTACCAAACATTTACGTTGGGCTTTCTGCTAATCCAGAACCTTTAAGTTTTATTAACATCGTAATGATTTTACCTCCCAAAAGGGCTCATTGCTCAGTCGCATGGGGTCGTAGTCGAGCTTGGTCTAAGATTCACGCCCGGGGCGCGTGAGATCCTGGGTTCAAATCCCAGCGACCCCACCAATTGTATCCTAATGGGCACCAAGCGATAGCCTTAAAGCTGAGGAAGCAATTGTATTATGTGTGTTTGAAGGTTTAAACCCTGAAAAAGAAAGCATTATCGCTTGTGTTGATGCTTCTATTATCAGCAGTAATCCTTTCAACATCATTATCAGCCATTATTTTGCCTGCAAAAGCGGCAACTAACAATTGGACCGTAGACGATGATGGACCAGCGAATTTTCATACTATACAAGAAGCCATAACCGCTTCAACCGCTGGAGATATTATAGTGGTAAATTCAGGCACTTATCCAGAAAATGTCGTTATAAATAAGCCTATTTCCTTGAAGGGTGTGACGAGTGGTCAACGACCAGTTATTGTGGGAAACCAAACAGTTGCTGTTGTAAAAATAACTGCTAACGGTGTGCAGTTTAGCGGTTTTAGTGTAACTAATGGCGGGTATGGTGATTCATATGGTGATGGAATGCTTGGAGGAGGCATCGAATTCTTTGGTGTAAGTGATTGCGACGTTACAAATAACTTGGTTTATGATAACTTGGCTTGTGGAATTTCGCTAGTTAATGCTAATTATAACACGGTAGCAAACAACACTAGTATAAGTAATTGGATTGGCATAAGACTGTGGTCTTGGAGCCCTCTTACAACGAATTACAATGTAATCCGTAACAATACATGCTCTTTTAACCTCAGAAACGGCATTAGCCTTTCGTCTTACGTTTACAAGACTGCGACCGTTAACTACAACAACATAACTGATAATGTGGTTAATGCTAATTCAATTTTAGCGGATTACGGTGGCATCGATATCGGCAAGTCTAGAGGCGATTATTTATCTGGAAACATAGTTTCATCGAATGCAGTGGCCATATACTTGAACTCTGTATTTGATTCAAAGTTCTTCCATAACACTTTCCTTAACAATAGTGTACAAGTTCAGATATATGATGACCAAGAGTCAGGGTCTTCGACAAACACATGGGATGATGGTTACCCATCAGGAGGCAACTATTGGAGTAACTATAACGGCGCTGATGCTAACCATGATGGAATAGGGGATAGCCCTTATGTAATTGACGCTAACAATGTAGATCGCTATCCTTTAATGGTTACATCCACACCTATCCCAACTCCCACGCCTACACAGACGCCAGCACCTACAGATTCGCCGACACCAACGCCAGACACAACCTCGACTCCAACTCCCTCACCGATTCCAGTACCCGGTCAGAGCTTTTTCACCGTTGAATCAAACAGCACAGTTACAGAACTATTCTTCAACAGCACAAGCTCAGAGCTAAGCTTCACAGTCAACGGCACATCAGGAACCACAGGATACGTAAAAGTCACCATCGCAAAAAGCCTCGTATCAAGCGTTGAAAACGCCAAAGTGTACCTTGACGGAAGACAGCTTAACGTTGCCATTACTGAGGACACGGATTCGTGGCTGCTCACCTTCACTTACACGCACAGCACGCATAAGGTGATTATTAATTTAGCAGCAAACGCGAGTGAAACCACGCTTTTAGACGAGTTATGGACATGGATCGCAGCAGCAGTTGTCATTGGCGTATTGTTGACTGTTGGAGTTGCTTTTATGCTTAGGCGGAGGGGACTTCAGAGCACCCGTTTGGCTGCGCAAAACCCCAAGTCAACGCCCTGAGAAAGGCGTTTTTGTTGCGATGGCAATCTTCGGATTCGCATCCATGTTTACATTCTATTCTTTGCTCAGAGCGTAAGATCCGCGAGTGAGTTTTTCCGCGCCGTTTCCCTGCACTTCTAAGAAGTTGTTCAATGACACTGCAGCGATTAGGAAGCTTGCCCAATTCTCCCCTACTATTCTCGCTCTGGAATAACCCTTCACCTAAGCAATCGTTTAAGATGTTTCTAGGTGAGACGCATTCATTCTGCGCGTAAAAGTAGAAGCGGTTTGG
>CAZXCX010000046.1:0-6434 GCA_964639375.1 uncultured Candidatus Bathyarchaeia archaeon | reverse complement strand
AAAGCATTCTGTCCTCGGTGTTCTCTGAAGAGGCTGGCAGAAACATGGGCAAAGCTGCGGCAGCATACTACAAAGAACTGAAAGACGGCGGATTGCCTGAGCCAGTAGCCGTTAAAATGACTGAAGAGTACATGCGAACTTTCACAAGCCTCGGCGACATGCTTAGAAGTGCTGGAAAAGGCGGATGGGGTCATCACGAAGGAGATGAAATAAGCAAAGAAATCCATAAGAGGTTCCACGGCAAGACGGGCAGGCGAATGAGTGAGGAAGAGTAATAACCTCCTCTTTCCCAAAATGGTGGCTGATTATCAATGAGCACAGTTTCAATATTTACCACAGTAATAAAGTCCTTTCCACACTTAGTGCTAATGACCCTTAGCCTGCTCTGGATGTACCTCACTCTAGGCAGAAGAGTACGCAAGACCAGGAAAGCCTTTGAGAAACAGCTCATACAGCAAGGCATGTCCAAGGAAGACGCAAAACGGTTGAGTGTGTGCTTTGAAGACCTTAAGAATAGCTTCACAGGTATGCTTAAGCAGGGAATAATTTTTTGAGTGGCAACTGAATGTCTGGCTTGCACTTCAAGATTATAGCTTTTACCTTCAATTTAGACTCATGAGAAAAGAAGGGCACGCCTCAAAAATAGATTCTCTACGGCGTAAGAGACGCTGGTGTGGCGGGCCCGACGGGAATTGAACCCGCGACCTACGGATTAAGAGTCCGCCGCTCTAGCCTTGCTGAGCTACGGGCCCGCTGTTTTTCCTTAAAGAAGCTATAGGGAGATTTATTTATTCCCATCGGTTTATTCCCATTTACTTGCACTACCTTATGCTTCTCACACACACCCTCTTGCCGTTAATGAAACCTTTATAATGAAGCAGTCGCTGACTGTTACCTCTAAGAGTTTTAATAGTTCAAAGCTTCTAAACATGAAGATATTTAATAACATCCAAGTCTTGCAGGTACTTCTCATTCCTTTTAACATATTTTCTAATTTTCCACATGGTTCCCAAACTCGAGTCCCATTTGCTACGACCCACCCTTTTAATACAAGGGATTGGGATTTCAATTACTCTCATCTTATTTTTTGCCATCTTGACTTCCATTTCTGTCTCAATCAAAAAGTCATGGGACCTTAAATTCAATTTATTCCATGTCTCTTTTCTCATTAACCTCATGCCGGTTATTGGCTCAGAAGTTTTGAACTTTTTCAAATATTTTTTAAATATAAAGGGGAAAAGATGATAATGAACGAAAGTGTTTATAGAATCATTAACACCCTCTTTTTTTAATAATCTAGAAGCAACAACAACATCACAATTTTTTATTAATTCTAACATTTTGGGTATGAATCTTGGAGGATAGGTTCCATCACCATCCAAGAAACAAATTATGTTTGATTTCGCGTTTTTCACTCCTGCAGCCATTGCTATGCCTTTACCTTTTCTCTTTTCAAAAATAACTCTAGCGCCATACGCCTTAGCATTTCTTACCGTGTTGTCTGTTGACAATCCGTCAACAACCAAAACCTCTTCATCAATGTCCAATTTGTTGATTTGCTTTAAAGTCTCGACGATACCTCTTTCCTCGTTCAACGTCGGAATTATTATACTTACATTAGGCGTCATTTGAAAACAGGCAAGGGTATCAGTGTTTTACATATAAAACATTTTCTTTAAACGCTCGGAAGCGATGGACCGCCTTACTGAATCAGTATGTCTGGTTTGTCGCTGGCTATGCCGTCAACCCCTTTTTTCACGTATTCCCCAACTTCTTCAGAGACATAAAATAAAACCACAACAAAAGTCAGGATGAGCGCCCAGTGCCAGCCTTCTCAGCTGCGTGTTCGCTAAATTCTTTCTCTGAACGTTTGTTCATTCTCAGAATCCTTCAGCACCAATCCAAACAAACTATCCTCAAAAAGAAAGTTCAAGAAAAATAGCCGCAATATTCCCGCACTTGATTCGCACTCTGGTTCAACCTATGTTTCCGTCTTTATATAAGGGGGCTATAGTCTTTTCCGAGCACTAGAGTCCGACACAACCCACCAATCGAAAATGCACGGTGAAAAACGTCATCTGAATTGTCTAATACTTATATAGTTTCACGCCGCACTCAAACGCTGAGTGGATAATGCCATGTCTTCCCAAGCAGAGATTGTTTTGAAACCAATCGGCGTTGTCAGGACAGTAGCTGTCGGCGACGAGGTTAAAGACAAAACCAGAATCTCACAAATTGTCATTCACAGCGAGTTAGCTGAAGCCTTAGAAGGTGTTGATGGCTTCTCGCATTTGATCGTGCTATTTTGGCTGCATAAAATTCTCGATGAACAGCGGAAAACTTTGAAGGTTCACCCACGAGGTAGAAAAGACCTGCCGTTGCTGGGAATATTTGCCACGCGAAGCATGCTTCGTCCAAACCCCGTTGGGTTGACGCTGGTTGAGCTTGTTAAGGTTGAAGGTAACGTTTTGACAGTTCGTGGTCTCGACGCGTTTGATGGGACACCTGTTCTCGACATAAAACCCTTCGACCAGTAGGACACGGCGAAAGACGCTAGGGTGCCCAGATGGTGGACTAAGCTGGAGAACGAAAAGACGCAACCATCTTAGAATGAGTTTTTCGCTCAATGGTGTTAAAAGCCGTATTTTGCTGCTATTGCCTTTAGGATTCCTTGTCTAAGGTCTTCTCCCTTTAGCTTTGAAGCCTTCAGATTAGCGAGTTCATCGGCTAACGCTGCATCTTTGAATGCGGCTTTAATCCAGTTTTCAAAATCTTCTCTGTACAGATGGAACTCCAACGACTCTACGGCGACGCGTTTAACTATTTCGTAGAAGTCTTTGAGGCTTTCTGCTGAGAAGCCGGTGGGCTGCCCAACTGCCGTGTAAAAGTGAAACGCTGCGTCCTTTGGAACTGGCGTAAAGGCTTGGAGAATGGCTTTGCCCTTTTCCGTTATGCCGTATCCGCCGCCCACTTTCCTAATGAGTCCTGCGTTAACGAGTTCTTGCATGCGTTCTATCGTTTGGTGGGGATTTAAGCCGACCAGCCGAGCGAAAGCGTTCATGTCTATGCGGCTGGTAACCTCGCTCATAACCTTCAAAACTTTTAATTGCTCTTCCATCAAGCGACGTTCACCTCAAGCACACCTCTATTATTATCTAGTGGAACCTTAAATGTGTTGATGCTCCCTAAGCTAAACTAGAAAACAACAATGCGCCATTTTCTTTCAGAGCATATGCGCTACTCAGCAAAATTTTTTAGCGAAGAAAACTCTCATTACAGCGTTTTGTGGGTGGTGGGTGAAAGGGGTTGGAGAATGCGTATATTATCGTGATGGTTACAACAGCCAGTAAGCAGGAAGCCGAAAAGATAGCGCAACGCGTCCTCAAGGAAAGACTAATTGCATGCGCCAACATAATTGGCCCAGTTTCCTCGCTTTTTCATTGGTCTGGAAAGATGGAGAAATCTGAGGAATACTTGATTTTCATGAAGTCGCGCAAGGACTTGTTCGGAAAGCTGGCGGAAACCGTGAAGGCTTTGCACAGTTATGAGGTGCCAGAGATCATTGTTCTTCCAATCGTTGAAGGTTCAAAAGCGTATTTGGATTGGCTGGGGAGCTGTTTGACGTAGACTTAGAGAAGTGTAATGTACGTTTTTGTACACAAAAGCCTTAAATAAGACGCTCTAGTAAGTTTCAGAACTTAAGGAGTACTGTAACATGGGGTATCGCGTTTGGCTCCGAACAAACACAGGCGCTACTTGAAGCCCACAAACTAAATTTCAAGAGAATCCCTTTTACAAAATCACCCCTCGAAATCTTCTCCAAACTCCATAAACATTATGAAACAGCCTACATCCTCGAATCCATAGAAGGTCCAAGAAAGCTGGCACAGTACTCGTTCATAGGCTTCGACCCACGGTTAACCATCAAAATAAAGAATGGAGACGCGGAAATCCGCAATGAGAAAACTGGAGAAGAAGACAGAGAGAAAACCAGTGACCCGCTGGTCATCCTTGAAAAACTCGTTAAAGATAGGGCATTACCCAATAAAGAACTCCGATTTGTTGGAGGCGCCGTCGGCTACATCTCTTACGACACAGTTCGCTATTGGGAAAAACTCCCGCAAAAAGCCAGCGACGACCTGAACTTTCCTGATGCCCAGCTGGGATTTTTCGACGACGGAATCGTGTTTGACCACAGGCAAAGGTGCGCATTCTACTATTATTCAAGCGACAACCGCCTTGCGGAAGTTGAGAGACTTATTAAACAACCCAGCGACGCCGAGGCTTTAGCGTACAATCAGCCGAAAGTGAACGTTACAAAAGGACACTTTGAGAAAGCCGTGGAAAAAGCCAAAGAATACATAGTCTCCGGTGATGTTTTCCAAGTTGTCCTCTCTAAGCGCTACGAGTTTCGTGTTAAAGGCGACTTAATAGCATTTTACCGTTCTCTACGCGAGATAAATCCGTCGCCGTACATGTACTTCCTCAAAGCGGGCGACAGGCAAATTGTTGGGTCCAGCCCGGAAATGCTCGTCAGAGTTGACAACAGAGTGGTTGAAACTTTTCCAATAGCTGGAACAAGACCGTGCGTAGAAAAGCCTAGCGAAAACATGCGATTAGCCAAAGAGTTGCTGGCAGACCCTAAAGAGCGAGCTGAACATGTGATGCTGGTTGATCTGGCTAGAAATGATGTGGGAAAAATCGCCAAGTTTGGAAGCGTACGTGTTCCAGAGTTCATGAAGGTTCACCGATACAGTCATGTGCAACACATCGTCTCTCAAGTTGTAGGCGACCTCAAAGATGACTGCGAATGTTACGACGCTTTGAGAGCGGTTTTTCCAGCAGGCACGGTTTCTGGAGCGCCCAAGGTTAGAGCAATGGAAATCATTGAAGAACTTGAGCCGACTAGAAGAGGGCCTTATGCAGGCGCTGTAGGCTACTTCTCCTATAATGGTAACGCGGATTTCGCCATAACCATCAGAACCCTGTTTGCAGATAAAGACAAAGCGTACATTCAAGTAGGCGCGGGTATAGTGGCTGATTCCGTTCCAGAAAGGGAATGGTTTGAAACCGACCATAAGGCTGAGGCCTTAATGAAGGCGCTTAAGAACTCTGGAGGCGAAACAACGTGAAAGTGTTGGTAATCGACAACTACGATTCTTTCGTCTACAATCTTGTCCAATACATTGGAGAACTCGGAGCAGAGACTATCGTGTTTAGAAACGACCAGGTAACTTTGAAGCAGATTGCGAAGCTTAAACCCGACAGAATAGTGATCTCTCCAGGTCCAGGCACTCCCGAAAACGCGCGGTATTTCGGCGTCTGTACAGCAATTTTGCAGCACTTGAGCTGCGAAATTCCCACTTTGGGAGTGTGCCTCGGTCATCAGGGAATAATCCATGCGTTTGGCGGAAAAATTGTACCTGCAAAAAGGCTGATGCATGGAAAAACCTGCACAATAAAGCATGATGGGAAAGGCGTTTTCAATGGCGTCCACAACCCCCTTACGGCAACGCGTTATCATTCGCTTGCTGGTGACAGGCGGTCTATTCCCGCGTGTCTTGAAATAACCGCGGAGTCGATTGATGACGGAGAAATCATGGGGGTCCGCCACGCTAAATACCCCATTGAAGGCGTGCAGTTTCACCCTGAATCCATACTGTGCGAAGATGGAAAACTAATCATGAAAAACTTTCTGGAGGGCAGATGACCGGAAATGATCAGAGAAGGCATACAAAAACTGATTGAGGAAACGAACCTAACTTTCGGGGAATCACAGGAAATAATGAGAGAAGTAATGTCGGGAAAGGCAACAAATGCGCAAATAGCCGCGTTTTTGACAGCCTTGCGGATGAAGGGAGAGACGGTTGAAGAGCTCATAGCCTTAGCCACAGTTATGAGAGAACGTTGCCGTCGGATTCATCCACGTGTGGAGGACCGGCTCGTCGACACGTGTGGAACAGGTGGCGACAAAATAAAAACCTTCAACATCAGCACAGCTGCGGCTTTTGTGGTCGCTGGCGCTGACGTCGCCATAGCGAAGCATGGAAACCGGTCAGTTACCAGCCAAAGCGGCAGCGCCGATGTGCTGGAGAAACTCGGCCTCAACCTTAACATTGGACCTGAGGCTGTTCAGAAAGCCATCGAGCAGGTTGGAGTGGGCTTCATGTTTGCGCCTGCCTTCCACCCTGCCATGAAGTACGCCGTTGAGCCGAGAAGAGATATAGGCATCCGCACTGTATTCAACATCCTCGGGCCACTAACTAATCCTGCTTCTGCTAACGCGCAGCTACTCGGCGTTTACGACTCAAAACTAACAACTCCAATAGCTTACGCTTTGAAGAAGCTTGGATGCGAAGAAGCAATGGTTGTTCACGGCTTGGACGGGTTAGATGAAATATCTACGTTAGGCAGAACAGCCATTGCGTGGTTAA
>CAZXCX010000045.1:0-6555 GCA_964639375.1 uncultured Candidatus Bathyarchaeia archaeon | reverse complement strand
GAGGCGTCTTCGTTTACGGTGTCGAAGTTCAGTGTCATTCCTGAGCCTTGGCCTGCTTCGATCATTATTCCGCTTAGCATGTTGCCGATTTCGCCTAGTTCGGTTTCTGCTTCAGGGAAAACGCTCACTAGTCCTGTTCTGACGGTTCGTAGAACTCCAACGGCTGGTCCTAAGGTGGACACTACATCTCCAAGTTCGGATACGGTTCGTAACCTTAACACTATCTGTTCAAGGGCGAGTCTGGCGTTTATGATTAAGCGTTCCATTTTGCGGACTTCTGCTAGCTCGTTGGCGAAAACGTTGGCGCGCGCACTGTCGTGTTTGGTGTAAGCATCAACTATTCTAGCAAAGATTGCTTTGTCTCTCTGGCTAAACCTGTCTGTGGCTTGATCGAGTTTCTGCACTTGAAGTTCTATTCGTCTAACGGCGAAGTCAAGTCTTGGCTTTAGTGGGCCAGGAGGCTGCACAGCGTCTTTTATGCGGTCCGTGAACGGCTGGTCACCCCGTCTAGTTTCCCATTTTTTTGCGAATCTTTCTGACAAATTAATACCTCCGACACAAAAGGGTGCGCCGAAATATCTTATACATTGTTAATATGATGAAAACATGCACGTATATACGTAGAGATATACACGGTGGAAAAACTTGTTTTTGGCTTTAATTAGAAAATTAAAAGGCAAGGTGGGCACTATTCGGATATTAGACAAAAAAGTGTAAGTTAGACTAAAAAGAGGCTTAATCTAATGCTAAAACAAAAAGGTGAATTGAATGGGTGACAGGTTAAAAGTATTCGGAATAGTAGCGCTCTTAGGGTTCATGGCAGGAGTAATTGCACAGCTGACAGCAGACTATATAATCCCATGGCTTATGACAGTATTACCAGCGCTCATCAATATTAAATGGGTGGTCTCAGGACTCGCCGGTGCTTGCCTAACGCTCGTGTTGGTAACCGCGTGGGCATACATGACAAAAAAGAGATAGGTAAAAAAATCTCCAGCCTCTTTCTTTTGTCTACAAGTGTCTACGCTATAGGCTCTCAGTATTATTCAATTTCATATTTGTTATTAGGCGAAAAAACAGAAAGGGTGCAACAGAATTGGCCGTGTTTTTTCTGGTTTGCCGCCAAGTTTTTGGGTGGACTCAGGAGCGGAAAAAGATTTCATCCGCAAACGCGTCTTCGTACCTCGATTTCCTCATCGTCCAAAATATTAGTACATCACACTAATTTATTTGCGTTCTCTAAAGAGTTTAAAGCCATCAATTTCCGTGGCATACTCAACAACAAAATAATAGGAGAATATAATATACAGATTTGGCTAAACTGAACTATTCTTTTAGACTACAACTTGATGCGTTGGGCCTCAGCGCGCGTTTTGGTATCTGACAACTATGTGATTTTGATTAGTCTCCCAACTTTGGTAGCTAGCGCTTTGGAGTAAGCGATTTTAGCTGTGACTGCATCCTGAACTGCCAGACCAGTGGATGTGAAAACCGTGATTTCGTCTTGTCTTTGTCTGCCTGGTTTCAAGCCAGCCACAATCTCGCCTATCTCTGCCCATATATTGTCCTTTGTTATTATTCCACGGCTTAGCGGGCCGTTTATTTCTCCACTGTGAGAAGCTTGTTCCCAATCGTCGACAACTATTTTCGCTCTTTTCAAAATATTTGGGTTGAGCTCTTCCTTTCCTACCGCGTCTGCTCCTATGCAGTTAATGTGCATTCCAGCCGATACCATGTCATTCGTGACCAAAGGTTTCCTAGACGGAGTTGTAGTCACCACTATGTCTGCTCCTTCTACTGCTTTTCTTATGCTTGCAGCAGGGATAACTTGGATCAAGTTTCCATAAGCTTGTTGTGTTTCAGTCACAAAATGTTTTTTGGTCTTTTCCGTCCGGCTCCACACTCTGACTTCTTCGAGTTTCTTGTACACCTCCAGAAGGGACATGAGTTGAGTCCTAGCTTGGGCTCCAGCACCAACAAGACCTATGGTTTTGGGGTCGTTTCTAGCGAGGTATTTTGCGGCTATACTGCCTGCTGCGCCTGTTCTCATATCTGTTATTGTTGTTCCACCCATTATTGCAATAGGTGCTCCTGTTGCGGGATCTATGAGGGTTATTACAGCCATGACTGTTGGGAGATTAGTTTTAATTGGATTGTCAGGATGTACATTGACTATTTTAACCGCCGATATGTCGAGGTCTTCGAGAAAAGTCGGCATGGCTCTTAGATCGCCATTATACTTCTTGTAGTATAGGTAAACCTTTGGGGGCATCTGAACGCGTCCAAGACCCTTCTGTTTAAAAGCTAATTCAACAGCTTCAATTACTTCGGACATGGAAAGAAGTTGTTTCACTTCATCGTCAGTTAATATTAAGGTCTCCAAATTTTATCACCGAGAGCAGTGCTAGTTTTCTCTTTAAATCTAAATGTTTTTTGGGAGAAACTGAAACGTTTATACCACAAACGTGAAATTCGTAGGATTTGATTGTTTAAACTTGTCTTTGAAGTGGGAGAATGGAGAGAAAGGAACAGCAAAACGCGTTGAAGCGCTCGTTGGGTTTGCTGGATGCGACAGCGATAAGCGTTGGCGCCATAATCGGCGGTGGCATTTTCGTCGTAACGGGCATCGTAGCGGGCTTGGCAGGTTCAGCCTTAGTGGTGTCCATGGTTGTCGCGGCTGTAATCGCGTTCTTCACAGCGCTGAGCTTTGCTGAATTGGCAGCGTGGCAGCCTGTAGAGGGAAGCGTTTACGAGTACGCACGCCAGCTCATTTCGCCTTTTTCAGGTTTTTTGGCGGGTTGGATGTGGATGGTTTCTAACACTTTCACGGGAGCGGCTGTTTCTCTCGGATTCGCCTATTATTTGACTGCTTCGTTTCCAGGTTTGCCAGCTAACGTGGTGGCTGCGGTTTTGTGTTTAGCGTTTACGGCGTTGAATTTCTTTGGTGCGCGTGAATCAGCTCGTTTAAACACGGTTCTTGTAGCTGCGAAACTGCTTATTCTAGCGTTTTTTGTGGTTTTTGGGGCGATAAACGCGAACACCGCGAATTTCGCGCCTTTTGAGCCGTTTAACGCGGGAGTGCTGTACGGCGCGTATTTCATTTTCTTTGCTTACACTGGGTTCGGGAGAGCAGCGGTTGTGGCGGAAGAGGTTAAAGACGCGAAACGTAACGTGCCGAGGGCTTTGCTTTTGTCGCTGGCGGTTTCCACGATAATTTATGTTCTGGTTGGGATAGTTGCTGTGGGGCTTGTGGGGTCAGCTGGGCTTGAGGGTTCAAACTCGCCTTTGGCAGAAGCCATAAGCGCCACTGGAAGTCCGCTTGCGGTGCAGGTTGTGTCTTTTGGAGGTTTACTGGCGACTGCAAGTGTGCTGCTGACGGCTATTTTGGGTGTTTCCCGCATGGCGTATTCCATGGCGAGGAGAAGAGACATGCCGCAGGTTTTGGCGAAGCTTCACCAGAAGTTTAGCACGCCTTACTATTCGATTTTGGCGGTAGGAATTTTGATGGCGGTGCTTGTTTTGTTTTTTGACTTGACAGGGGTTGTGGCTGTCAGCACTTTTGGGGCTCTTTTCTATTATGCCTTCACGAACGCGGCTGCTCTCAAGTTAAAAACCGAAAAAAGACGGTATCACAGGCTGGTTCCCCTAGTTGGGTTAGGCACATGCACAGTGCTGTTAGCATTTATTCTCTTCGCTGCACCGCAAGCGTGGATAATCGGCGGTGTATGCCTAATCGCAGGTGCAGTTTACTACGGCGCCAAAAAACAAGCTTCAAAACGAAGCTGCTGAGAAGTAGCGAACGTGAGAACTGTTGTGCTCTCGGAAGCTATAGCCCCCTTATATAAAGGTCTGAAACCCAAATTCTGTGTAGTAAAGATTTCTTAATTTGCAAGTTTTCTGAATCTTAATAGTTAACATCAGAGGAGTTTAACAACTCTACTCTTCTAACGGAGAAGTTTTTAACATTTAAATTATGCCCTGAGAATAATACAATGTGTTTTTTATGGTTAGAGTTGTAAAAGATGTTTTTTCGGAAGGATTCCAAAGCGTTGGTGAAGATGATACGCTTTCTTCTTGTCTATCACTTTTCAAGGAAGAAACACCGCCCGTATTGGCGGTATTAGATAGTAAAGGCAGGTACAAAGGGGTTATTTCTCGTAGATGGATAATACGGTCTAGGCTTGACGCGTCTGGAACCAAAGTTAAGACTTTGATGCGCTCAGCGCCTGCTGTTACTTTAAATGATTCTCTAGGTAAGGTGGCTAAGTTGATGATTGAGAGTGAAATTAGGCAGCTTCCAGTCTACAGTGGAGAGAAACTCTTGGGGTTCGTTACGGATGAGGATGTCATTCATGGAGCTGTAATGGAGCGTTGGGGTAATACTCATGTTGAAGAGATAATGGCTAAGAAGCCATATGTTATTGAAGAAGACGAATCTGTAGGGGCTATACTAAGCCTTTTTAGAAACGAGGGAATCTCTCACGTGCCAATAGTTAGAGATGGGAAGCTTGTGGGGCTTGTAAGCATTTATGACATTATTACCCATATTTTTCAACCGCGAGAGAGGCAAACGGTTGGCGAAATAGTGGGCGAGAAGGTTCCTGTTCTAAGCATCCCAGCGAAGGGTATAATGGCGAAACCTGTTATCACGGTTTTGCCTAAAACTACATTGCGAGAAGCTGCAAACAAAATGCACAAATTCGGCATTTCCTCCTTGGTGGTCGTCAGCAAAGGAAGACCTATCGGAATTGTGACCAAAAAGGACTTTCTTGAACCTTTAGCTCAAATTGAAAAGCCTGTCCGAAGGCTTACTGTGCAGTTTTCCGTTAAAGATGTTGAAGTCGATGAAATTCAACGAGGCTTCATAATTGACGATTTCGAATCCTTCACGCGGAGATACATGGAAACATTAGAGGCTGGCACGCTTTTCGTCTACATGAAGACCCATGGCACAAACTATAAGGGAGACCAGCTTATTCACTGCCGCCTACAACTGAGAACGGTAAAAGGTTCATTTTTTAGCTCTAGCGAAGGTTGGGGAATAGAGTCTACTTTTCGCACTGCATTGGATAGACTTGAAAGACAAATTCTGAAAGACAAAAAATTTGAATATGACCCTGAATTTGCCAGAACTTACTTGCGAAGAATCAGGTTTCCTTTAACAGAACTTTAACTCCCTTCCTTCCCTCAAACCTTAAACTCTTAATTTTGAGCTTTATTTAATTTGGCTTAAGTTTTTATCCCCAAAACTTTGCTTATTAGTTAGAAGGCTCTGCCACCAATCTGAAAATTAAAATTTTATTTACATGTTTAATTCTCTAAGTATTTTTCTTTGTTTGATTTTGCGCCTAAGTCTATAACCCAGTCTTACTCGGTACCAAGTCCCATGAGTGTTTCTGTAAAGTTTCTTTCCTTTATCTTTCCTTTTTGGTTTCTTCCTCAATTACTACGCTTCCTAAGAGCATAGCTTATGTTTCATTGACATTATACAAATTATAGCTATTTGAGTATGTCTTACAAACTGCTAACAAAACTGTGACCAAAATTTTAATCCCAAACCTAAAAAAGAAAACCAAATGAACAATTAACAGAACCAAAGGCAAAAAAATGGTTAGACTGAGTTTTTTGTAACATACTAATCGGATTTTTTAGAATCGCGAATAGCTAAAAGTTGTTTTAGATCATTTTTCATCAGTTTTATCCAACCTTGTTCAAAATGGAATGAGGCGTTATCGCTGATTATTCTGATTCTGCAGTCGCCTTTACAATCAGACTCTTTTTTGGGAATTTTCCCGCACTTGACTTTGCATAGGTCGTTAACGTAATTGTTTATCCTTAGGTAAAGCCTTTCTGGCTTGAACCTTGGTGTATGGCTCTCTGAGATTCTCTGGATGTCGTTTTCCATCAACTCCCGTTTTGCAGCAACTGTGAACTTCTTGCCTAAAAGAACACCTTTATCATAATCTTCACGTTCCATAGCTTCCAACATTTCTCTAACAGCATCTACTCCAACAAATCCAGATTTCGACTTCGATTCCACTATTCGCAACAAAACCTTTTCATTTGATTCCTCATCCAAAGCTGTTATATCCATTCCCTGATCCCATTCTTCCCTCTCTTCACAACTAAAATTCCGCATCGACATGAACAATTCGGCTTCATCTTGAATTTCTATCTTAATCCCTCTTTTCTCAATAAATTAATGGACACTAAAGCGTAACAAAATCAATTGTCGCCTAACACTATAAATTCGGTCCACTTATCGTATGTATATTCTCGTCATGCTTAATATACCCTTCTTGGATTAGTTTCTGCGTTTGTTTCATTGTTTTGGCTGCATATGAAAGGCCCTTTCGCTTTGAAGGAGAGAAGAGTTTTGGCAAACAGCCTTGCTCGCATCGTTTGGAGTGGGGTGGATAGCCCAAAGAAGATGCAACTGAACGTTAAAAAGGGCCCCTGAGTATGATATTGTTGTGATTTAATTTGTCCAATGAGAAGGTTTCTGAAAAAAACTCGATAGGCATGGAGATAGACCTTGATTCAACGCTTCATGTT